>JAIVHC010000260.1 GCA_020201305.1 Geobacteraceae bacterium | reverse complement strand
GATCTCTGGCGGTCTCTTCAAGGGCTGCGATCAGATCCAGGTACTGCTCCAAGGCACTCAACGGTGGCATGAAAGCGTACAATCGACCTTCTCGTGCTTCGATACACAGGGCGGTATGCGATACCTCGACCTCGGGTGGCAGCTCATTGTCCACCGCCGTAGCGTTTTCCATCAAGGCTGCTTTATTCCCGGCCTGCGCATGGTAGTCTTCGAGTCCCGGCAGGTCGGTAAACTGGTCACGCTCCAGAAACGGTTCACGCTTCTCCGGTGCAACCCAGGGGAGTGATTCGAGGGGTAGCCGCATCCCCATGGCCGAATCTCCGGGGATTAGAAACATCTTATCACGCCGAAAATTCCAGGGGCTGCTCTGCCAACGATTTTTCTCCTCATTCCATTTCAGTGGGAGGGCATAGCCGACCGGGGTTCCCAGGTCGTTCTGAAGCACATTTGCCAGGGCGCGACGCTCGGCCGGATCCTTCAGGTCAGATTTTAACGGATCAAGGTTTTCCGGGATGGTTCCTTCCTTCCAGAGCCAATAGAAGATGTCTTCATAACCCGCCACCAGATAATCCTTGCGGATTCCCAATTGCTGCGCCAGCCGCGCAGAAAACTGCAGTGCCGCGGAGTGGTCAAACTTGTAATCCTTATGGATGTCAGCCAGCAGTTCGGGGGCGGACCAGATCGGGATTCCATCCTTGCGCCAGAAACAGCCATAGGCCCAGCGCGGCAACGCTTCACCCGGATACCACTTCCCCTGGCCAAAATGGAGCATTCCCCCGGAACCGAAGGCGTCGCGTAATCGAAGCGTCAGGTCATAGGCCAGGCGGCGTTTGTGCGGCCCGTCGGCATCAGTGTTCCACTCCGCTCCCTCCATGTCGTCAATCGAAACAAAGGTCGGTTCGCCGCCCATGGTCAGCCGCACATCCCCGGCCACCAGCTCTTCATCAACTTTCTCCCCCAGGGCATTGACAAACATCCATTGCTCATCACTGTAGGGCTTGGTAACCCGCGGATCTTCATGGATGCGCTGGACCGTGTTGCTGTGCTCGAAAACGACTTCACATGGTTCGGTCGCGCCGGTTACCGGTGCAGCACTGGCGGGATGCGGTGTGCACGAGAGCGGGATGTGCCCTTCACCGGCCAACAAACCGGAGGTCGGATCGAGGCCGACCCAGCCGGCTCCCGGGATATAGACTTCGGTCCAGGCATGCAGGTCAGTGAAATCCGCTTCCGGTCCAGAAGGTCCATCCAGCGACTTCACATCCGCAGTGAGCTGGATCAGGTAGCCGCTGACAAATCGTGCCGCCAGCCCCAGATGCCGCAGAATCTGCACCAACAGCCAGGCTGAGTCGCGACAGGAACCGAGAGCCAACTCCAGGGTGGTCTCGCAACTCTGCACACCAGGCTCCATCCGGACCGAATAGTTGATGCTCTGCTGCAATTTCTGATTAACCTCAACCAGAAAATCGATGGTTAGCTTTTCACTGCAAGCAAGATCGGCCAACCATTTTTCCAGCAGTGGTCCGGTATCAATTTTTTCGAAATAGGGGGTCAGCTCGGAATATTCAAGCTTGTTGTAGGAAAACGGGTATTTTTCCGCATATTCTTCAATGAAAAAATCAAAGGGATTATACGTTGTCATATCCGCAATGATTTCAACATCAATGCGCAACTCACGGGTTTTTTCCGGAAAGACCAGGCGGGCCAGGAAATTGCCGAACGCATCCTGCTGCCAGTTGAGAAAATGATTTTCCGGGAAAACCTTCAGCGAATAGGCGTGAATCGGAGTCCGGCTGTGGAGCGCGGGACGTAAACGTACCACATGCGGAAAAAGTTGGACCGGACGGTCGAATTTGTAGCGGGTGTTGTGATTACAGGCAACGCGAATCGGCATATTATATCCTGTCTGAAAGAACACCTTAAATAGACATGTGAGAATATGATTATAAGCGCATACGTTCTATAAACATAGCATATTGTACCGCAATATAAATATAGCAGTTGGTGTCTATTCACACGGGTCTTATGGCATCCGGCCCAAGGGACACGACTGTTTGCGATCGGGGCTGTCCATGGCGACAGACACCCTTTCCATGGGTACCACAAGCCCCTTATATCGATAGTGGTGGTGAATAGTTACAGTGAATTTTATCTGTGCCCCATTTGTGGCTTTATTGAGCTTGGCAAGCCTCCGGAGAAATGCCCGGTGTGCGGGGCTAAAAGTAGAGCCTTCTGTCAGATTGCCTGAACTGGCCGCCTGATCGGCCCTGTAGCGATAGAAACCAGGCAGGATCAAGTGAACCAGCTGTTTGCTCTTCCTGCCTGGTAACTGTTTACTTCAAAGCAGAGATTCCGTGTGAAAGGAAGAGATCCTGCTTTGCTCATTCCTTGAGCATCGCCGGGGTTACAAAATGGCGCGTAACGCCGGTGTCTGATGTTATCTGATCCCAGGTGGAGACGGTGTACAGGTGGCACCCGGAGGGACTGCGGATGTCGCGGAAGGAGCCAGGCGACTGATAAGCTCGGCGATGCCGGGGTTGTGGCCCACGATTGCCAGATGTCTGATTTCCGGTGGAGCTTTTTGTATCATGCTGAGAATCTGCGCGGCATCGGCAAGATAGAGTTTATTGCGTACCTGCAGAATACTTAAGGGGGCATTGGCGCAATCGAGAATAATACGCGCACTCATGTGGGTGCGGGCGGAGGGGCTGCTCCACAGCATATCCGGATTGAAGTGATGTTCCCGGAGCCACTTCCCCAGGCGGGTGGCCTGTTTCTCCCCCTTTTGTTTCAGAGGACGATCAATATCCCGCATATCTTCTGTACCCTGTTCAGCTTTGGCGTGACGGATAAGGGTCAGGGTTTTGCATTCATCCTTCATGGTGTATCTCCCAGGTTGAGTAAGGGTTTTGAGCCAGAAACGAGTTGGAATAGCGCGGGTCGTGGGAAACTTCTTCGCCGAGCCAGTCAGGCTGATGAAACCCGGTGGTAGCGGATTCCAGTTCTATTTCCGCGATGTACAGCCCGGCATTGGCCCCGAGAAATTCATCAATTTCCCATATGTGACCGCGGTGCTCTACAATATGGCGCCACTTTTCTATCGGCGCGGACACACACATCTGCTTCAGAATCTCATGTGCGTCCTCCACGGGAACAGGATATTCAAATTCGGCGGCACTGTAGTTGGAACGCTTCCCCTTCAAGGTCAGAAATGCACTGTCTCCGGCAATGCGGATCCGCACGGTGGCCTCCGGATTGACGGAAACATAGCCCTGTACCAGACGCGTTCTGGATTCAACGTGGTTGCGCCAGCCGTCATGTTGCAGCAGAAATTTGCGTTCTATTTCAATTCCCATTGTCTTTACTTTCCCGTATCCGCGTGGTTCAGGTAGTGGTGGTACTGCTGATAAACAAGCCCGTCCACCAGACCGAATTTCGGCACCTTTATTTCGCTGATACCCCCCCATTTCATCACCTGCAGATAAATGTGTGCTGCAGGGACAATGACCTCGGCGCGGTCAGGCTTGATGCGGAAGGTGCTGATGCGTTCGGAAACATCCATACTGCGGAGTTTTTTATACATCTGCTGCAGTTTTGCACGTTTCAAGACCCGGTTTTCATCCTTTTTGGCGATACGGTTAAGGCGATTGATGTTGCCCCCGGAGCCGATACCTATGGCGCACACATCGGTGAGATTGGCCTGAAGCCAGGCGCGCATGGAGTCCCATTCGGATGTATCAACGGCATCGGTGAGGATGCGCACCGTGCCGATGTTGAATGAATGCGAATTAAGTACACGCGCGCCAGAGTATAGCATGAGTTCGGTGCTGCCACCGCCGACATCAATGAACAGGTAGGTTTGCTGCGGGTCCAGGGTCTTGCGGATATGCGTGGAGAAGATCAGATCCGCCTCGTCACTGCCACTGATAATGTCAAGGCTGATGCCGGTCTGCGCTTTGATTGCAGCGACCATATCTTCACCGTTGATAGAATCACGCATTGCACTGGTAGCACAGGCTTTAAGGGAAACCGGTTCAAATACCTCCACCAGATTGCGGAACGCCTCCATGGTTTTCATCAGCTTAATCTGGGTTTCTTTGGAGAGGCGCTGGAGGCGGAATACGTCGCTGCCGAGACGCAGGGGGACACGGAAGAAGGCCTCTTTGTGGAATTGGGGGCTGTCTTCAGTACCTTCGATTCGAGCGATCATAAGGCGCATAGCATTAGAACCGATATCGATAGCGGCAAAACGGGGCATGGTATATCTACATCCTCAGGGTTAATGGTTTTGGGCTGAATATCTTTTGAGATCCTTGTAGTAGTCCAGCATGGCCAATTGCGAGCGTACCGGAGCTTCTTTTGCTGTACGGGGGCGAAATCTGTTGCGCAAGTTTTTATCCCATATTCTCGCCTTGCAGTTATCCTGCCACTGAATGTTGAAATAATCCTGCAGTTGTTGCTGCAATGCAGGGGCATACACCGGAGTTGCAACTTCAACGCGGCGGTCTAAATTACGCGGCAGCCAATCGCCTGAGGAGATAAAATACACCGGCGCCCCGGAGTTGTTGAAGATAAAAAAGCGGCTGTGTTCCAGAAAACGATCTACAATACTGATCGCTTCAATATTTTCGCTCAGGTCTTTGATTCCTGCCACTGCGGAAAACATGCTGCGCGCGATAATTCTGATTTTTACCCCGGCGCGGCTCGCACGGTACAGCAGGTTTACTATTTCCGGGTCGGAAAGATTGTTTATCTTTATATCGATCCAGGCGCGCTTGCCCTCTTTAGCATCCCGGATCTCCTGCGCAAACAGGCGTCTTAGCTTGTTCCGCGTCTGAAACGGGGATACCACAAGATGGCGAAATATGGGGATACGGTATTTGTGGTTAAAGAGCTCAAACACCTTGTGGGTTTCGTTGGTAAGGCGCGTATCTGCCGTCATCAGGAGGTGATCGGTGTAGAGTCTGGCGGTGCCTTCATGAAAATTTCCGGTTCCGATGCAGGCGTAACGCACCTTGGCGTTGTCTTCATGGCGCGTGATAAGACACAGCTTCGAGTGTACCTTCAGATCCGGCAGACCGTGTACCACCTTGACTCCATCATCACGCAGGCGTTCAGACCAGTACAGATTCGCCTGCTCGTCAAAACGCGCCTGTAGTTCAACCACGACAAACACCTTTTTGCCGTTCTGGGCCGCATTGACCAGCGCGTTGACGATCTGGCTGTCGCGTGCGAGGCGGTATACCGTAAGGCGGATCGTGCTTACGCGCGGATCGATAGCCGCCTCGCGCAG
>JAIVHC010000085.1 GCA_020201305.1 Geobacteraceae bacterium | reverse complement strand
TTTCAAGACTACACCACCATGGCCTGCGGGAGATGAAATGCAATGAAGATGGGTATCACCATATGGAATGAGAGGATCGCACCGGTGTTTGATGTTGCTGGCAACGTTTATATCGTTGATACCACCGAAAACACTCCTACCGGTGAGTCCATATCCCTGCCGCAGGCCCCTTTTGCCAAAATTGATTTTCTGCTCCAGGCGGGTGTTGAAGTGCTGATATGCGGCGCCATCTCCCGCCCGCTGCTACGCAGTGCCCATGGAGCAGGCCTGAAGGTTATCCCTTTTGTATCCGGTTCGGTAGCCGAGGTCCTGGCATCCTGGAGTGCGGGAGAACTCGAAACTGCCGCGCGCACTATGCCCGGATGTGGATGCAAACAACGTGGTCGCCGGAATCGTGGCACGGGGTGTATACGCAGAAATGTGCCCAGACGCTGAAACAAACCCGACACATACAACAACTTTGCACTGACAGCTAGATGGTGTCGCTGCAACGGGAGAAGGTTTCGCTGGTGAAATCTTCTCATGCCAAACAGATCAGAAAACTGATCAAACTGCACACAAAAGTATAGGAGGATAATGATGCCTAGAGGAGATAGAACAGGACCGAATGGACTGGGAAGTAAAACCGGACGCGGCGCAGGATACTGCTCCGGTAACAATGAGCCCGAACGCACCACCGCCGGAGGGCGTGGCGTCATGGGAGGCACTGGCGGGAGCAGAGGCGGTGGCGGTGGCCGCGGCATGGGACGCGGGCTGAACCAGGGCAGGGGGCAAGGTATACGTCAACGCCTTGGCGGTGTTCCCGATGCAAACCCAGCGTCGCAGGATGAAGCCTTGAGCCGCAAGGCTCAGGAGCTGGAACAGCAGATTGCGGAAATCAAGGATCAGCTTAACCAGCGCTCCTGATAGCCACATCAAAGCGCGGGGCACAATCCCCGCGCTTTGATGGATATTCTACATAAAATTCAAAGGAGATAACACATGAACGTTGCCTTTTCAGCTACAGGATCGGATCTTAACTCAGACCTGGATCAACGCTTCGGGCGTGCCGGACAGTTTATTCTGGTAGACACCGAAACCAACGCCGCCACCATCCTGGAAAACACCCAGAATATGAATGCCGCCCAGGGAGCGGGAATTCAGGCGGCACAAAACGTAATCAACGCCGGAGCTGATGCGGTAGTAACCGGCAACTGCGGCCCCAAGGCATTTCAGGTGCTGCAGGCGGCAGGGGTAAAAATTTACCACACGCAAGAGCATGAAACCGTGGCAGAGGCCTTAAAAGCTCTTCTTAGCGACACCCTGCAGGTAGCTGACAGCGCCAATGTGGAAGCGCACTGGAGTTGACCCCCTATGTCTGAGACTCAAAAGCTAGAGACACAAATATCTGACATGCGCAGAGAAAAAAACGCGCGTCCCTTTACCCTCGCCATCGCTTCGGGCAAGGGGGGCACCGGCAAAACCACCCTCGCAACCGCTTTGGCTGAAGCGGCAGGGATGGGAGTAACCCTGCGTGACTGCGATGTGGAAGAACCCAACGCCCATCTGTTTGTGCAGCCCCACTGGAGCAGACACACCGAGCAAAACCGCCCGGTACCCCGGATTGATGCACAGCGCTGTAGTGCATGTGGCAAATGCGCCGAACTGTGCCAGTTCAACGCCATTGCCGTAGCCGGAGGTCGTGCCATGGTGTTTGCCGAACTCTGCCACAGCTGTCAGGGCTGTCGCCGCATCTGTCCCGAAGGTGCCATCAGCGATGAAAACATGCCCATGGGGAGCCTGGACTGCGGTATGCAGCTCAAAGACCCTGCAGCCCCCATTAACTTTATCAGCGGCAAACTCGCCATCGGGCAGGTGATGGCACCACCTCTGATCCGCGCGGTAAAAAACGTTGGCGCTGCCGAACCCCTGAATATCCTCGACTGCCCCCCGGGAACCTCGTGTCCCATGATTACCGCCGTACGCGGGAGCGACTTTGTCATCCTGGTTACCGAGCCCACTCCCTTTGGACTCAACGATCTGGAACTCGCAGTGGAAACCGTACGCCAGCTCGGGCTCCCCTTTGGCGTGATTATCAACCGTGCCGACAGCGGAGACAGCCGGGTGCACGACTACTGCCGTACCCGTGGCATCAATATAGCGCTGGAAATACCCTGGAAACGCAGCATTGCCGAAGCATATTCACGTGGGGATTCCCTGTGCGAAAAGGGGGCACCGGCAAAACCAGCCTTACCGCAGCTTTCTGCCACCTGGCCCACAACAGTGTCTGTGCCGACTGCGATGTTGATGCCGCCGATCTGCACCTGATCCTGAATCCGGAAATTGAGCAGAGCCACACCTTCAGTAGCGGACATGAAGCGGTAATCCGCACGGAGGCCTGCACCGGTTGTGGTCTGTGCGAGAAGTACTGCACCTTTGACGCCATTGCGCAGAATGAAAACGGCATTTTCCGCGTTGACCCGTATGCCTGCGAAGGGTGCAAGGTATGTGTGGAGTTCTGCCCGGCACAGGCAATTGACTTCCCGGAGGCTGAATGCGGCGTATGGCATACATCCACAACCCGCTTCGGAAAAATGGTGCACGCGCGCCTGCATATCGGAGCAGAGAATTCGGGCAAATTAGTCAGCCTGGTTCGGCGTGAAGCGCGCGCAGTGGCCGAGGCAGAAGGGGCAGACATGCTGATTGTGGATGGCCCTCCCGGAATCGGGTGTCCGGTTATAGCCTCCATCACCGGAGCGGATGGCGTCCTGATCGTGACCGAACCCTCGGTTTCGGGCCAGCATGATTTTGCACGCGTGGCTCAACTCTGTGCCCACTTCAAAATTCCCGCCTATCTGTGCATCAACAAGTACGACATCAACCCCGAGCTGGGCGATTCTATCTGTGCCGAAGCAGCACAGCACGATATCCCAACCCTGGGCAAAATCAATTTCGACCCGGCCTTTACTGCAGCGCAGATACAATGCCAATGCGTTACCGAATACGAGGCATCTGCCGCTGATGGAGAATCGATTGCCGCTCAGGTGCGCGACTTATGGAATACACTTGAAAAGCGCATAAATCCGTAAACGCAACTATTCGGCACCTGATACGGTGGGTGCCACAAGCCCTCGCTGAACAGCTGCACAACCCTAAACATCAATTCAAAACTTTTCTAAAGCATCAAAATGGAGAACATCATGAAAATTGCAATCCCTACAGCCAACGGCCTGCTGGCCATGCACTTCGGTCACTGTGAAACCTTTACTCTTCTCTCGGCCGATACCGAGAATAAAACGATAAATGCCGAAGAGAGCGCCACAGCGCCGCCCCACGAGCCCGGTGTCTTGCCACGCTGGCTTGCAGAGCAGGGGGTAGACCTTGTTATTGCCGGAGGGATGGGGAACCGCGCGCAGGAATTGTTCCGCGCCCAGGGTATTGAAGTGATCATAGGTGCCCCCGCACAAAAACCGGCGGAACTGGTGCAAACCTATCTGCAGGGAGAACTCAAACCCGGTACAAATCTCTGTGACCACTAAAGTGCGGCACCAACCCGCGCGCACAGAAAAAACTTGACACCGCCCCCGTACCAGGGCTACATTGCTGCGCTATTGAAATCTTATTTACCACTGAGAGCGAGGTGAAAGCACATGTATGCGGTGATCAAGACCGGAGGGAAACAGTACAAAGTATCCGAAGGCGACACAATCAAGGTGGAAAAACTTGCCGGTGACACGGGCGAGTCCATCGAAATCAGTGATGTCCTCATGGTCGGCGGAGAAGAGGTAAAAATCGGAGCACCTCTATTGCCTGATGCGAAAGTCACAGCCCGTATTGTAGAACAGGGCAAAGACAAGAAAATTCTTGTCTTCAAGTCGAAACGACGCAAAGGCTATCGCAAGACCAATGGACACCGGCAGCCCATCACTCGTTTGAGAATTACGGGCATTGAAGCTTAGTAGGGAGGCACGTTATGGCTCGAACGCAAGGATAAAAAGCGCCAACAGATCAGCGTTTACGCCAGTTAGATTCTTGCACGTACAGCATATGGAAAAGCCCGGGTTCAAACAATGGAACTCCGGGCTTTTTTTATGCTACGATGCCGCAGCCCAAGTATATCCACAGCAACATTACCGGATATGCCTGAACATAGTCAGGGCAATGGCTTCCATCTATAGCCCTGACACAATAAAATTCGCAATTATTCACCACCACAATTTTAAAGAGCATCAAGTGGTAGAGCCATGATCCCCGGTGGAAGGGTGTCTGGCTCACGGATAGAGCCAGTCAAGCCTCAGGACGACCACAATTAGAACGTGGGCGTCCCTGGAACCGGGGATTATGGCTCTTTCCACCCCTGTAGTGAATTACCAATAACTCAAGATTATATTATGCGCTTTGTCGATGAAGTAAAAATACAGGTTAAGGCCGGAGACGGAGGACGCGGATGCCTCTCCTTCCGGCGCGAAAAGTTCATCCCGCGTGGCGGCCCCGATGGCGGCGATGGCGGCAACGGTGGTGATGTGTATCTGCAGGTGGATGAAGGTCTCTCCACCCTGCTAGACTACCGCTACCACGCCCACTATAAGGCGGAGAACGGCAGACACGGCATGGGTAAAAACCGCCATGGCAAAAGTGGCGAATCCCTGACCCTCATGGTGCCTCCGGGAACCCTGGTATACGATAGCGAGAGCGGTGAGCTCTTAGCAGACCTGACCACTGCGGGAGAGCGAACCAGGCTCCTGCAGGGAGGTATGGGCGGACGCGGCAACGCACGCTTTGCTACGAGCACCAATCGTGCCCCGCGCCACACCCAGCCCGGCACTCCGGGCGAAGCGATAAGCATTCGCATGGAGCTCAAACTCCTCGCGGATGTAGGCCTGATAGGGATGCCCAATGCGGGCAAGTCCACCCTCATCCGTGCCATCTCGGCAGCACGTCCCAAGGTGGCCGACTACCCGTTCACAACCCTGGTGCCCAACCTCGGGGTGGTACCCTATGCAGGCTACAAATCCTTTGTGGTGGCAGACATCCCCGGTCTCATCGCCGGTGCGAGTGAGGGGCATGGTCTGGGAACGCGTTTTCTACGCCATGTGGAACGCACCGATCTGTTTCTCCACCTGGTGGACCTGAGCGATCCCAGCCTCGAAGAACACGACGACTATCGGCACAACTTCAACCTCATCAACACCGAACTCAAACAACACGATTCCGAGCTGGGGCAGAAACCCCAGATCGTGGTATTGAGCAAAAACGATATCACCGAAGTACGCCAACGCGCTGAAGAGGCCCTCCCCTTGTTCGAAGAGCAGGGATTTACGGTTTTCTCTATCTCCGCCATCAGCGGGGATGGCCTCGATGCGCTGGTACATGCAATTGGTGAGCGTCTTGACAAGGAGCGCAACGCGAAGCCATGATCAGAGAACACCTCCTCGCCCCGGTGAAGCGGGTGGTTATCAAGATCGGCAGTGGAGTCATCACCACGCCGGACGGGCTCAACTTCGCCCAGGTCCAACGTCTATCCGAGGCGATGTGCCGCCTGCACAAACAGGGATACGAGGTGATTGTGGTTTCTTCCGGCTCGGTGGCAGCGGGAAAAGGTGACCTCGGCATCAGCGGGCGTCCGCAGAGCATCCCCCTCAAACAGGCGGCCGCAGCGGTAGGGCAGAGTCGCCTGATGCGCAGTTACCGTTCGGTCTTCCGCAGTAACGAAGAAAACGTCGCCCAGATCCTCCTCACCCGCGACGACCTCTCCAATCGGCGGCGCTACCTCAATGCACGCAACACCATCATGACTTTGCTCGATTACGGCATCGTCCCCATCATTAATGAGAACGATACCGTTGTAGTGGATGAGATCCGTTTTGGCGACAACGACAACCTCTCCTCCATGGTGGCAAGCCTGGTGGAAGCAAACCTGCTTTTGATTCTCTCTGATGTAGATGGGCTGTTTGACAAAGACCCGGGCAAATATCCCGATGCGTCCCTGCTGCACGAGGTGGAACACATTACCCCCGAAATAGAGGTTATGGCCGGTGAGAGCGCAAGCACTTCAGGTACCGGCGGCATGGCAACCAAACTCAAGGCCGCCAAACGCGCCACCCGCTACGGCATCGCCACCGCAATTATAAACGGATTGAAACCCGAAAACCTCAGCCGGTTTTTCGCCGGTGAGGATATAGGGACCTTTTTCCTCCCCACTGCGACCCCCATGGCAAGCAAAAAACACTGGATCGCTTTTACCAAAAAGGTGCGCGGCAGGATCATTATCGACGCCGGTGCATGTCGAGCCATCCTCGATAAAGGCAAGAGCCTGCTTCCCTCAGGAATTATTGCCGTTGAAGGTGGATTTGATCGCGGCGACTCGGTATGTCTGTGTGATGAGAACGGAGATGAATTTGCGCGCGGTATAACCAACTACACCCAGCAAGAGATTATTCAGATCCGGGGGCACAAAAGTGCAGAAATAACCGGAATTCTAGGATATAAATACAGTGACGAAATAGTTCACCGCGACAATCTCGTATTTGCCCGCGAAGACGACTGAAAGTAAGGAGATCGGCATGAGTGACACAGCATCTGATATTTCTACCCGGATCAGAAACCTGGCGCGTGAGGCACGGAAGGCTTCCATCCGCATGGCAGCTCTGAGCTCAGGAATCAAGAATGAACTGCTGGAACGGATGGCCTCGGCCCTGGAGCAACAGCGCACCACACTTCAACAGCAAAACGACCTTGATGTGCGTCAGGCGCGAGCCAACAAACTCGCACCGGCTATGATTGACCGTCTCATCCTTACGGATGAGCGTATTGA
>JAIVHC010000084.1 GCA_020201305.1 Geobacteraceae bacterium | reverse complement strand
TCTCGGAACCTACGTCGAACACCACGCAGGTTTCTTTGAGATACACCAATTTTCAACACCCATTACAGCAGATCCTGGGGATTGATGTTTTCCACTTCCCTTTCGTGCGCCAAAGCAGCTATTTCTTCTTCTCCGATATCCCCCACCAGGATTACAGCCTGGCGTTCCGGATGAAGATATTTTTTAGCCACCCGCTGCACATCCTGCGCCGTTACCTTGCGAATATGTTCACGATAACGGGTCAGATAGTCTTCGGGATAACCGTAAAAATCATACTCCATTATTTTAGTTACCAGGCTGTGGGGGTTTTCAAAGCGGAACACGAATGAATTTATCTGGCTCTGTTTGGCCAGTTGCAGCTCCTCCTCTGTTACCCCCTCTTCACGCATCTCCTGCATAATGGAGGCAAACAGGCCCACTGCCTCTGCGACAGATTCGGCTTTGGTCTCACACCCGGCAAAGAAAGCACCCTGCAAGCGTCTCCCTACGGAGAAATGGGAAAAAACCGAATACGCCAGACCTCGATTGGAGCGGATTTCACGCATCAGGCGCGAGTTGAACCCGCCCCCTCCGAGGATATAGTTCATAATCTCGACTGCATACACATCAGGATTATCGCGCTTAATCCCACGTTCAACCAAACGAATCGTAGTTTGACTCAATGGGCGTTGGGCTACGATAAGCGGGCCAAACTCCACCCCTCCTGAAAGCTCTTTGAGCGCAGGCACTTCCGCACATTTTACCTTCTGCTTCCACGAGGCAAAATTCGCGTCCACAAGCTGTGTGGCCGCATCCCCGTCGATGTCACCGGAAATAGCCACATACATATTTGCCGGGCCGAAGTAACGCTGATGCAGCTGCAGAAGATCCGTACGTTTTATACTGCCTAAGGTTTCGAGAGTCGGCTTACGCCCTAAAGGGTGGTCGGGGTACAACTGTTCCAACATCAGCTGCTCTGCAATGGCACCCGGATTATCCAGGCGGCGCCGCACCTGTTCGATAAGTTGTTGCCGCGCCGTTTCAAACCTTTCCGAATCAAAACCTGGGGTGCGCACCAATTTCGAGAGCAACTCCATCCCTTTCTGCAGATCCTCTCTCATGACGGACATCTGCAGGGTTGTAGTATACGGCCCGGTATCTACATTGAGATTGATCGCCAAGGCATCGAGCATGGCATCAAACTCAGACGCAGGGATCTTGCGGGTGCCGCCGTTCGCCAACGCCCGGGCGAAGAGTTGCATAAGACCGGTGTTGGTAGCATTTTCCACGCTGCGCCCTACCCCGACCATCAGAGTGATTTCTACCAAAGGCAATTCCGCATTGTTCTGATGGAACATTCTGATCCCGTTTTCAAGGGATATTTTATCGGGCGTCTGCATGCTCCAGCGCAAAGGTTCAAATTCCAGCTCATCGGGTCGCGCACCCTGACTGCTTTCCTGCCCCCACCCTGTAGTGGTGCCACACAGCATCAACAACAATACTGCTACACGTATAATTCTTCTCAGCATACTACTGCGCATCTTCCTCTCCAACTTGACGGGAATCACTTGCTTGATCATGCGAAGGTTTCAAGGTAATCACGGTACGATTCTCCGGCGTGAGCCACCTTTGCGCCGCTTCTTTTACCTCTTCTGCGGTAATAGTGCGCAAAACCTCGTCATACTTCAGTAGGTATTTCCAGGAGCCGGTCACAACCTCAAAGTGGGTAAGCATGGAAGCCAGACCTCGATTGCTGCGCAAATGGCGGATACGATCGGCACGCAACCGCTTGCGCGCCTGCTCCAGCTCTTCAGAGCGAACTCCTTCACGTTTAATTTCTTCCAGCTGGGCATAAATGGCTTTTTCAACTTCAACACTGGTATGGGGGTGACGCGGTATAGCACCGATGACAAACAAATTCGGATAACGTGCCCCGGGCGCGGTGTATACAGAGACTGAATTAGCCAGGCGCTGATCCAGCACCAGGCTACGATGAAGACGTGACGAAGGGCCCTGACCCAGAATGGTGCTAAGCAGATCAAACGCATAATCATCCCGCTGGGGAACGGTGGGTTTATGATATCCCACCAACAGGCGTGGATTAGCGTCAAACACCACCTCCGCACGCCGTTCTCCTTTCTGGTGCGGTTCCAGCGCGCGCACCTCAGGTACTTTTACCCCCGGGGCGATATCGCCAAAGTACTGCTCCACCAGTTGGAGTGCTTCTCCGGGTTCAACATCACCAACCAGTGCAATGACAGCATTCTGCGGCATATAATAGTCATGCATAAAGTTACGGGTCTGCTCTTTGGTGAGCGCACGGATATCAGAATTCCAGCCAATAATGGGATGCCGGTACGGATGCACCCTGAATGCCGTTGCGAGCAGAGCTTCATACATCATACCGCGCGGCCGGGTCTCGTAGGAACGTTTTCGCTCCTCCAGGATAACCTCTTTTTCGGTGTAAAATTCGCGCAACACCGTATTCTTCATCCGGTCTGCTTCCATCGACATCCAGAGTTCGAGCTTGTTTGCAGGAAGAGAAACCAGATAGGTGGTGAGATCTTTACTGGTGTAGGCATTGAACCCTACTCCACCGTGGCGCGCATATATCTGTGCAGCCTCATCCTTTACTACCAGATCACGGTGTTCTGCCTGGAGCTTTTTGAGGCGCGTTTCCAATTTAGCAAGATTATCATCCGCACAGGCTTCTCTCTGTCTACACTCTTCGATCCGGGCTACACATTCATCAATACTACGCAACAGTTTTTTTTCTTTGGCATAATCCTTTGTCCCGATGGTTTTAGTGCCTTTAAAGCGCATATGTTCAAGCAGGTGGGCAATACCGCGATTATTTT
>JAIVHC010000259.1 GCA_020201305.1 Geobacteraceae bacterium | reverse complement strand
TTGGCACCGTAGATTTTGACGAAATTAGTTAAATCGTCCATATCCTTGCGCGAGAAATGACCGCAACCCCTGGCGTTGATCCCTTTAACCAGACCCTGCTTCGCCGCCGCATCTGCAAAAACCTTGAAGCCGCAGCCCTGCGCAAGTCCGGTGATATCCACCAACTCCAGATCGAAGCGCAGATCAGGATTGTCCACCCCGAAGCGATGTAACGCCTCGGTGTAGGTCATGCGCGCCATGGGCTGGGTGACCTCGATATCCAGGGTTTCCTTGAATACCCGCGCAATCATGTTCTCCATGGTGGTAATAACATCGTCACTGGTGACGAAGCTCATCTCACAATCGATCTGGGTGAATTCCGGCTGCCGGTCCGCACGCAGATCTTCATCGCGAAAGCACTTCACGATCTGACAGTAGCGATCATAGCCTGAAACCATGAGAAGTTGTTTGAACAACTGGGGTGACTGGGGGAGGGCGTAGAAATGACCCCCATTTACGCGGCTGGGGACGAGAAAGTCGCGTGCCCCTTCGGGGGTACTCTTGGTCAGTACCGGGGTTTCAATTTCGAGAAAACGCTCTTCATCCAGGTAGGTGCGCACTGCACGTGTGACCTTGTGGCGCAGGATCATGTTCTGCTGCAGAGCGCTGCGGCGCAAATCGAGATAGCGGTATTTGAGGCGTAGGTTTTCCGCCACTTCGATGTGTTCATCCAGGCCGAACGGCGGGGTCTTGGACTGATTAAGAATCTTGAGCTCACTAACCTCGACCTCAACTTCACCGGTTTTCATTTTCGGATTTACCGTTCCCTCCGGGCGCGGGGAGACCTTGCCGGTTATAGCGATGACGTACTCGCTGCGCACGGTGTCGGCTTTGGCATGGGCTTCTGAATCACGATCCGGATCCAGGGCGAGCTGGGTCACCCCTTCGCGGTCGCGCAGATCGATAAAGATCAGTCCGCCGTGATCACGGCGGCGCTGGACCCATCCCATCAGGCACACTTCCTGCCCGATAAGTTTACTTGTCAATTCCCCACAATAGTGGCTGCGCTTCCATTGTCCCAGTGTGTCGTTCAACGGTTTTACCTCCTGAATTTATCAGCGTAAGGGTATATCTGCACTGCGTTGCGGGCTATTAGTGGCCCTGTATTGCTTAGCTGTGACAGTCTTTTTTGAACCAGCGGTTGCATAGCTGTAATGTAAAACAAAGCGAGGCATTATAGGCGTTATGCAGCCCCGGCGTCAAGCGCTGCCGCGATTGTGGGTGCGAGGGCATCCAGTTTCACTTCCTGCTCTGTACCCTCGGCCATGCATTTCAGCCTCGCGCTTCCTGTATCGAGCTCATTGTCTCCGAGTACCAGGGCGAATGTGCTTCCGAGTCTGTTGGCCAGGCGCATCTGTGCTTTCAGGCTCTTGCCGGAGAAATCCATGTGCGCATATACATTCTGGCGCTGGAGGCGATTAAGGAGGATAAAGCCATCATTTTGCGCACGTTCCCCCAGGGCAGCTATAAAGAGTTGTGGTGGCTCTGCCCGGAGTTTGTCTTCACCAAGCAGAAGAACCAGACGTTCCACCCCCATGGCAAATCCGATGCCGGGAAGTTCCGGCCCGCCGAGTTCCTGGATCAATCCATCGTAGCGTCCACCGGCAGCGACCGCATTCTGCGAGCCGAGGGCAGTGGTTACCATCTCAAATGTGGTTTTGGTGTAGTAATCAAGACCGCGCACCATGCGGCTATTGATTTCGAATTCGACTTCGAGGGCGTGTAAATGCTGCTGCAGAGAGGAGAAGTGTTGCTCGCACCCCGGGCATAGATGTTCGAGTACTGATGGTGCGTGTGCGGTAGCCTCTTTGCATCCGGCAGCTTTGCAATCCAACACGCGCAGGGGATTAGTGGCATAGCGCCGTTTGCAGTCATCGCACAGGTCCTCAATATGCCGGGTGAGGAACTCAATCAGGGTGTCGCGATACCCGGGACGGCACGCGCTACATCCCAGGGAGTTGATCTGCAGACTTACACTGGTGATGCCCACTGCTTCGAAGAAATGGCTCAGCATCGCAAGCACTTGAGCGTCAATACGTGGATCATCCTCACCTATGGCTTCGGCTCCGATCTGATGGAACTGACGGTAGCGTCCCTTTTGAGGGCGCTCGTAGCGGAACATGGGCCCCATGTAATAGAGTTTGGAGCTGTCGGTTTCGTTGTAGAGCTTATGCTGAATAAAGGAGCGCATTACCGGCGCAGTCCCTTCAGGGCGCAGAGTGATGGAGTTGTTACCTTTATCTTCAAAGGTGTACATCTCTTTTTCCACAATATCTGTGGTTTCCCCAATCGAGCGGCAGAATAACTCGGTTTTTTCCACTACCGGAACCCGAATCTCCTTGTAGCCGTAGGTGTGAAAAATCTGGCGTGCCTGTTGTTCCAGGAACTGCCATGCTGCGATGTCCCGGGGCAAAATATCGTTCATCCCCTTGATGCCGGTAATACTCACGTGGATCTCCTTCTCTTAAGGCTGTTGTGTAGCCATCTAATTTTGTACTTTCTGCGAAAGCATCAAATATAAGTGTAGTGGGCAGAAGTGGATTTTAAGCCAGGCCCGGGACACTTCTATCCCGGCGGGATGCTATCAATATGCCGTTAAGCTATCCCTGTCAAGGGTTTGTGCGCGCATTTTTGGAGCTTTTCATTTCCCAGCCTCTGCCGCGGGTGCTGAACTGTAACGTCCCGTGGATGTCAGTACGCCACAGCGGAATGTCGGCGTTTTCCAGCAGGTCACATATGTAGGCATTGGGGAAGCCGAAGTGATTGTAGTGCCCGCAGCTGACCATAGCGTGGTTGATGTCCCAG
>JAIVHC010000258.1 GCA_020201305.1 Geobacteraceae bacterium | reverse complement strand
TACCGGGGACATCTCCGATCCTACCCGTGATAAGTATCCCCTCGAATACTACGTCAATATGGCCAAAGAGCTGGAAAACATGGGGGCGCATATCCTCGGGATCAAGGATATGGCCGGATTGCTTAAGCCTTTTGCGGCGGAAAAGCTGGTCAAAGCGCTTAAAGAGGAGGTAGGAATCCCCATCCATCTGCATACCCATGATACTTCCGGTAATGGCGGCGCCATGCTGCTCATGGCAGCCAAGGCCGGCGTGGATATTGTGGACACTGCCCTGTCTTCCATATCCGGACTTACGTCGCAGCCGAGCATGAATGCCCTGATTGCCACTCTGGAAGGCACCATGTGGGATCCGAAGCTGGATAAGGAAGGAATGCAGCAGCTTGCCAACTACTGGGAAACTGTGCGCACCTACTACGAGCCGTTTGAGTCCGAATTGCGCTCCAGCACGGCTCAGGTATATGAGCATGAAATTCCCGGCGGACAGTACTCGAACTACAAGCCCCAGGTTGAAGGGTTGGGTCTTGGGCATCGCTGGGAAGAGTGCAAGCAGATGTATCGCAAGGTCAATGATATGTTCGGCGATCTGGTTAAGGTTACTCCATCCTCCAAGATCGTGGGGGATATGGCCATGTTCATGGTGCAGAACAATCTTGAGCCCCAGGATGTGATGGAACGTGGCCACGAACTTACATTCCCTCAGGGGGTCGTGGATTTCTTCAAAGGTATGTTGGGTCAGCCCTACGGTGGCTTCCCTGAAGAGTTGCAGAAGATCATTCTCAAAGATGAACAGCCCTTTACTCACCGTCCGGGCGAGTTCCTCGAGCCGATTGATTTTGCAGCCAAAAAAGAGGAGCTTGAAAAGAAACTCGGCCACGAAATCAAGGATCGTGATGTTACCTCGGCTGTGCTCTACCCGGGAGTGTTTGAAGAGTTTGACCGGCATCGGCAGCAATACAGTGACACTTCTGTCCTCTCTACCCCACTGTACTTCTACGGGTTGGAGCCCGGAGATGAAGTGAGTGTGGAGATCGAAGAGGGCAAAACCCTTATCGTGAAAATGACAGCTATCGGGGAAGTGAGCAAGGACGGTACCCGGAGTATCTTCTTCGAGCTCAATGGTGAGCCGCGTCAGGTCACAACCAAAGATTTGTCTGCAGATACTGATGTAGCGGACATTGTTCTCGCGGATCCGGGCAATGACAAACACGTCGGCGCTCCTATGCCGGGTAAGATCTTCAAGATGAATGTGGCTGTAGGTGATGAAGTGAAAGCCGGGGATACCCTGCTGGTAACTGAAGCGATGAAGATGGAAAGCAATGTGCGCGCCAAAACGGACGGCGTGGTAAAGGAGATCCTGCTGGGCGAAGGATCTCAAGTGCAGCAGGACGTACTCATAATCGTGCTCGAATAGTACTTGTTATAGGTTGAACAGGTGTGAGATAACAAGGCCGTTTCTGTTGCACAGGGGCGGCCTTGTTTTTTGCTTAGCCATCCAAGTTTGTGCTTTCTGCGAAAGCATCACCTCTGAAGGAAAACTCTTTATGATTGAGCAGGAACTTTTTGCGACTGGCATAGACTATCTGGCCTATGTTGGAGTATTTGTTTTCGGGGCGGTAATCGGCTCATTTTTAAATGTATGTATCTACCGTTTGCCGTTGGAGCAATCAATCGTATTTCCTGCATCACACTGTCCTCAATGTGGTGCCGCTTTGCGCTGGTATCACAACATTCCTGTAGTAAGTTTCCTGTTTTTGAAAGGAAGCTGCTCTTTTTGCGCTACCCGGATCTCATGGCGCTATCCAGCGGTAGAGATACTCAATGCGTTGTTTTACACTGGCGTATTTTATATCTCCGGCTATTCTCTCACCTCCCTGGTATTGTTTGGCTTCATTTCAGCGTTAATAGTTATAACCTTCATCGATATTGATCATCGCATTATCCCTGATGTAATCAGTTTACCCGGCATCTTTCTGGGATTTGGGGCTTCGTTTATCCTTCCCTGGGTCTCATGGCAGGATTCTCTCCTGGGGATTCTTCTCGGGGGTGGAAGTTTGTTTGCAGTGGCGTATATTTACGCTTTTTTGACCGGGAAGGAGGGAATGGGAGGAGGCGATATTAAGCTTTTGGCCATGATCGGAGGGTTTCTTGGTTACAAGGCGGTATTGCCGATTATCTTTCTGAGTTCTCTTATGGGGACAGCGGTGGGTATCCCTCTGATGTTCATAAAGAAAGCAGATGGTGGTCTTGCAATTCCATTCGGCCCATTTCTTGCATGTGCATCACTGGTAGTTTTTCTGTGTTTAAAAGCAAAACAGTGTTGCAGTTATGCTAGAATTAACTTAGCCTCTCAGGATAAAGACATGCTTAATGATTATACTGCGCAGAGTTTCTCCTCCTGAGCGTTAGCGGATAAAGCATCCCGGATAAAGCATCCATATAAATAAAGAATGTTATCTGTTTGATTTTTCTTAATTATTCTTGACCTGCGTCCGATAACATTTATAATTAATTTATTTAGAACGCAGTGAAACACATCTTCAGACGCAGTAAGCCAGGGTAATTATTCAAATCAAGGGCATTGGTTTGATTGGAAAATATATACTTACTAAGGGTTTCTCGGCTGCTATGTCTTGATGTCTCCGTTCCAGGAGGGAAGTTATTAATCATGTTTGGATCTAGAAAAGCAATTGCAGGGATCGATATCGGAGCCAGCGCTGTAAAACTGGTGCAATTTAAGGAATCTAAATCTGGCTATACCCTCAAGGCACTTGACCTTGAGCCGTTGCCGTCTGAGGCGGTGGTTGATAGCTCAATCATGGATTCCAGCGCTGTAGTGCAGGCCATTCACGATTTAATAGAGCGCAACAGCATTGGCAAGAATGCCGAGGTTGCGATCGCGATATCAGGTCATTCGGTCATTGTCCGCAAAATATCTCTTCCATTGATGACGGAAGAGGAATTAGATGGATCCATCCAGTGGGAAGCCGAACAGTACATTCCCTTTGATATCGCGGATGTATATCTTGATTACCAGATCATTGGTCCCGATCCTACAGATCAGGGACAGATGGAAGTTGTCCTAATTGCGGCGCGCCGTGAATTCGTCAACGAATATACCGGGGTTATCAGAGAGAGCGGGCTCGTTCCTATAGTGGTGGATGTAGGCTGCTTCGCAGTTGAAAATATTTACTGCACTCTGTACACCGAAGAAATGCTTGAAGTAGTCGCACTGATTGACATCGGTGCAAGTGGGGCACAGTTGAGTGTGCTTAAAGATAATATATCTGTTTTTACCCGTGAGATTCAGATTGGTGGCGATTCCTTCAACGAGGAGCTGCAGAAGCGTTTTGGCCTCAGTAATGAAGATGCGGAAATGCTAAAGATTAATGGTTCGTACGAAGGGGTGGATGCAGACGAAGCCCGCGATGTCATTGAACAGGTTACCGATAATCTTGTCCAGGAGCTCACCCGTGCCCTGGACTTTTTTTCGGCCACATTCAACGACGAAAAGGTTTCCAAGGTGTATATTACCGGCGGGGTATGCCTCACTCCGGGTCTGCAGGATAAGCTTGAAGAGTCTCTCGATGCTCCGGTGGCTTTCCTTGATCCATTCAGCAGAGTAAATGTCAAAGAGACGGAGTTCGACCTAGAGTTTGTTAAGTCTTCGGCGCCCTTCTACGCCGTTGCCGCCGGCCTGGCTACAAGAAAGTTTGGAGACAAGCTATGATCAAAATTAACCTTCTACCGGTAAAATCGGTACAGAAGCAGATTCAGGCGCGTAACAACCTGCTGGTAGCAGTGGCGATGCTATTGCTTGTGTGCGGGGTCTGTTACGTCTTCTATTCTTCTCTCATGTCCGATATGGCTGCGGTTGAGAAGGAAATTACCGATAATCGCCGTGAGATCAGCAGTCTGAAAAAGAAGATTGGTGAGGTGAATCGGTAAAAGCAACTCCAGGAAGAGCTGCAGAATAAATTGAAAATTATGGATGAACTACGCGCTTCCAAGTCCGGACCTGTGCATCTGATGGATGAACTTATCAAAGCATTGCCCGGAAAACTCTGGATCACTTCTTTTACTGAAAAAGGAGGTTCAGTGCAGATAAGCGGCGTGGGACTTACTGAAAATGATGTAGCTACGTTCATGACTAACCTGGAGCGCTCTGCATATTATTCAGGGGTGGAACTCAAGGTGACTAAGCAGAAGGTACAGGATGGATTGCGGTTGCAGAATTTCGACATATCGTGTCGGGCACAAAATCCTGTTATGTCTGATGCCGATAAACAGGGGGGCAAACCATGAATCCGCAAGTTGAGAAAATCCTGAAATTACCTCTGTATCAACGAGTATTGATACTGGTGGTATTTTTATCTCTTTTAGTGGGAGCATTTGTCTACTTCGTTTATACCCCTGCAAGCGAGGAACTGGCTAAGAAGCAGGCGCAGAATGACAAATTGTTGGTTGAATTACAGGAAAGCCGGCGTATTGCCAACAATCTTCCCCGCTTCAAAGC
Organism: Geobacteraceae bacterium; assembly: GCA_020201305.1. GTDB lineage: Bacteria > Desulfobacterota > Desulfuromonadia > Desulfuromonadales > Desulfuromonadaceae > JAIVHC01. The sequence continues at coordinate 1,753 of JAIVHC010000258.1, read as the reverse complement.
AGAATATGAAGAGATGAAAAGGCAACTCGACCTGGCGCTAAATGAACTTCCGAACAAACAGGAGATCCCCTCCCTGCTTACGAATATTGCTGGCCTGGCACGGGACAACGGTCTGGAAGTGCTGCAGTTCAAGCCGCAGAATGAGTTAGCAAAAAACTTTTACGCCGAAGTTCCCGTTAGTCTGGACCTCAAGGGAAGTTATCATCAGATGGCTCTGTTTTGCCAGGCAGTATCCCAGATGGCGCGTATAGTTAATATCAAAGATATAAAACTCGGCAAACCCCAGCAGGATGGTGCCTCGACGGTACTTTCCATCTCGTGCCGTGCAGTGACATATCGTTTTCTTGAGACATCCAGTGCAGAGAAAGGGAAATAACTATGGGACGTTACGTATCATTCCTTCTAGTTCTGCTCCTGCCCTGGATTGTGTGCGGGTGTTCCGATGACAAACCACAACAGTTAAAACCTGTGCAGACCAGGAGTAGTGCTCCCGCTGAGCGCCCGGCTCCGAAAGACAGCGAACCTGTAGTTGAGTCTGAGCCGGAACCAGAAAAAGCCTTTGACTCCACTGCAGAAATTTGGTCTCAAAGAGATCCGCTTAATGGCGATTGTAGTAGGGAAAGGAGAGCCCCGGGCTATGGTTGTGGCGCCTGACAAAAAGGCATATACCCTGACCCGTGGGGTGAAGATAGGTAGAAATAAAGGGGTCGTCCAGGAGATTACCCCGGAGGAAATAATTGTAGAGGAACGCTTTCGCGATTTTGCCGGAACCATGCGTACAGAAATCAAACGTATGACGCTTCCTCAGGGAGAAGGGGAATGAATATGAAACAGAGATCTTGTCTGCCAGCCGTGCCATTTTTATTGTTGTTTGCGGTGTTGATGCTACCTGGCTTCCAAAGTGTGGTTCATGCACAGTTGAATAGCGTGACAGCAGTGCAATTTGGTGTCGATACTGCTTCGATAGTCACGGATGCTGCGAATCCGCAGTTTAATACATATACTCTCGGAGCTCCGGAACGTCTGGTGGTCGATGTGACCGATGTAACCCCGGCTTTTCCAGAGCGTTCTTACACCATGGATTCGGGGTTCAAGAGTGTGAGAGTTGGACTCTATGCAGACAAAACCCGCTTTGTATTCGATGCCATTGGTGAACAATTGCCCGAAGCAAATGTGTATGTGGATGGCAGAGAGATTGTCGTGGACTGGTCTGGAGCGGAAGATGCCCCGGAAACAGAAAACGTTGCCAGCAGTACAGCTACCGGAACGAGCCTGGTGTCTACTCAGAAGTCATATTCTTCCCAACCCGGGGCTCCTGCGGTTGCCACTGAATTGAACTTTAATCTGGTTGGTTCAGAGTCCGTTTTCAACGCCGATTTTGGAGGCGATACCAGTCAGCTTGAGCTGATTCAGCCGCGGACAAAGGGTGATGTAATCCGCTTTGGAGTGGCAAATGCAGCCATACCCCGCAGCTTGCGCCGTGTTATTGATGCGTCTGTGTTCCCCAGCTCCGTACTGCAGATTACTCCCTACTCCACTATAGTTGATGGTATTCGTAATGTGATGTTTGCGGTGCAACTCAAAGGAGATGTGGAGTATTCCGTAGGATTAAATGGCGATATGCTTAAGTTCAGCTGTGCTAACGCCGAGTTTGCGGATATGGCAGCGCAGGACATGCAGGTCGCTATGGATGTACTCGAATCAGGCTCGGAGTACAATGCCTCAAGCAGAACCCAGACAGATGATTTGTATG
>JAIVHC010000083.1 GCA_020201305.1 Geobacteraceae bacterium | reverse complement strand
AGGGTGGCAAAGAGCTTGTCTTCGGCAAACACCTCGCTCTGGGTCAGGGCATTCAACAACGTCGATTTGCCTGCATTGGTATACCCCACAATGGAGACAATAGGCACGTTGGAGCGACTACGGAGCTGGCGGCGCTGGAGGCGACTGCGAGCCATTTTCTTCAGGCGTTTTTCCAGATGACTGATGCGCTCACGGATGCGGCGGCGATCAATCTCGAGTTTGGTCTCGCCCGGACCTCGCCCGCCGATTCCGCCCATCAGGCGCGAAAAAGCAGTTCCCTTCCCGCTAAGACGCGGGAGAATATACTTAAGTTGTGCCAGTTCCACCTGCACCTTACCGTCCAGGGTATGCGCGCGCCGTGCGAAAATATCCAAAATCAACTGAGAGCGATCAATAGTCTTCAATTCTGTAAGGGCAGAGATGGAACGTACCTGCGTAGGAGTGAGGTCCTGATCGAAAATCAGCATGGTAGCGCGCTGCTGTAACGCACTGATCACCACCTCTTTGAGTTTTCCTTCACCCATGAGAAAACGGGGGTTGAAGCGATTGGGGCGCTGCACCACAGTGCCGAGCACCGCAACCCCGGCGGTACGGGTAAGTTCCTGTAACTCAGTAAGTGAATCCTCAATCGCATTTTTCGTTTTCTTACTCACCGAGATCAGCAGGGCGCGCTCCCGCGGATCAGAGAGATCCACGGTCTCGGCGGCACTGCGTTCCAGTTCTGCTTCCAGGGCACCCAAAAAGGCTTTTACATCCAGATCGAGGGTGTGGAAATGCTTAAGTTCGTGTTTTTCGACCTGACGTTGTTGCGGATTTTGCGGAAGCAGATGCGCATAGTAGAACCCGAGCGGAGCACCATCTTCATCCACCCCGATCGCGGCCATCAGGTCAAGACGCAGTAAGGACAGGTCGGTAATATCATCCTGCGACAGGGGCTCGTTTTTCAGATGGGTATGGATACAGCGCAATCCTCGCAGTCCACTGCGCCCCAGAGCATAGCCACTGATATCCGGGAGGACAATCTCACGGTCATCCCCCAGGATCACATGCTGGATATTCCCACCCCGATCGACGAGAATGCCTATCTGACGGCGCAGTTCGCGCGCCAGACTACACATGAAATTCGCAAGTTCGGTGGAGATCACCTCATGGGGAGGGATCTGGCGCCGCTGGACACGCTCGAGAGCCTTTTGCTGCGCTGCCTTAAGTCCGCTGGTGTTTCCGTGAAGCATATGTACCCAAACCCTTAAAACACAAAAAGGGGCACCCAGGCCCCCTTTTGTTCAGTTTATATGTGGAAAATAATAGTGGAGATGACGTTCAAGACCCTCAAGCGCTTACCACAGTGCTGAAACCTGCATCCACATAGTGCACCTCACCGGTAACCCCGCTCGCCAGATCAGAGAGGAGATAGGTAGCACTTTTGCCCACCTCTTCCTGGGTTACGGTACGCCGCAGAGGAGCAAAATCATCCATCAGTTTGATTTTTGTGCGGAAATTTGCAATGCCGGATGCTGCCAGGGTACGAATAGGGCCAGCGGAAATGGCGTTGACGCGAATCTGTTGCTCACCCAGTTCTGAAGCGAGATAGCGCACCGAAGCTTCGAGAGCGGCCTTCGCTACCCCCATGACATTGTAGTTAGGCACTGCGCGCTGGGCTCCGAGATAGGTCAGGGTCAGCACGCTCCCCCCCTCATTCATCAGGGGAATGGCGCAGCGGGTAACCGCAACCAGCGAGTAAGCGCTGATATCCATGGCAAGTTTGAAACCGTCACGACTGGTCTGGCTGAAAGGACGCTTCAGATCTTCGCGGTCGGCAAAGGCAACGGCGTGCACAACAAAGTCAATGCTGCCCCACTCCTTGCGCAGCTCCTCGAATACGGCTTCAATATCTTCATCCTTGCTTACATCGCAGGGTAGGATAATACTGGAACCAAGCTGCTCTGCCAATGGACGGACCCGCTTTTCCAGCGATCCATTCAAATAGGTAAACGCCATCTCGGCGCCGTGCTCTTTCAACTGCTGGGCAATCCCCCAGGCGATACTCATCTCGTTTGCTACACCAAAAACAATGCCACGCTTGCCGCTCATCAATCCCATAGATTTTATGCTCTCCGTACTGATTTTTATAGACTGGTTTTTAAAATTGAAAGATGGTTATCTAGCAGATTAAAGGGAGAAAATCAAGTACGCACTTCTCCCGGCGCAGAACAAATATCATTCCAGATATGGCTCCAGCATCTGCTCGATGCGCTCAAGCGAACGAGAGCCGCGCACAACCTGACCATCAGGCAGAATCATACTCGGCGTGGAGTTCAGTTGCCATTTGCGCGCAAAATCAATGACCGCATCCACGTCCGTGTGTGCACATGGTTCCAGATCGTCGAGTTTACTATCGTTGCCGCGTGAAGAGTACGCAACCCTCAACATATCGGCTGAATTGCTGCAACCCAGCGCTGCTGCGAGCTCTTTCTCCATCATCAGCGGAAGCAGATGCACCATCACCTGAACCTGCTGATTTTCCTCGACCAGGGTTTCAAGGTGCTGATGCAGGGTATCACAGTGAGGACAGAGCACATCACTGAACACATGGATACGCAGCGGTGCTTCAGGATTACCCAGGACTATCCCCCCTGCTGCGGGGATTTCGCTGACATCCACCTTATGACTCACATCCGCCCCGTCCCTGATGCGGATAACATCCCCGGCAATGATATACTGCTTGGAAAAGTCGATGTAGAGGTTGAATTTCTTCCCCTGCGCTTCCCCTTCAACACGCCATAATCCTCCAACTTCGGAGAAATCAACGGAGTTGATTTTATCTGCTCCAGGAGGGAGAAGTTTCATAGCCTCCTTAGCATTGAGGGAGTGGCAGTCCCGGCATTCACCCGCACCACAGCCGGATTCTCCGAAAGCCAGAGCTGCACCAGGCATGCTG
>JAIVHC010000257.1 GCA_020201305.1 Geobacteraceae bacterium | reverse complement strand
GTGGAAGCGGCGGCGGAAAACCTGTACCGCATAAATCCACGTCTGAACCTGGAGATCCACCCCACCAGGATCACGCCCGCCAACTGTACACACATATACCATGCTGCGGATATTCTGGTGGAGGCCTTCGATATGCCGGAGGCGAAAGCGGAGCTGGTGCAGACATGGCTACAGCACTATCCCGAGCGGGCGCTGGTGGGTGGATCCGGGATGGCAGGTTTCGGCAGCGCCAACACCATCGTTACCGCTAACCCCTTCGCCAGGCTCTACATATGCGGCGATGGCGACAGTGATGTGACACGCAGCGGCAGCCTGTGCGCCGCGCGCGTGGCAGTAGCAGCCAACCATCAGGCACATGCGGTTATACGCCTGCTCCTGGGGCTGGACCCGGTGAAGGATGCGCAAAACAACAACCCGCTAGACAGCAACCCGCTATACACAGGTGAGGAATATGCACATAACAGTTAACGGCAAAGAACGCGTAGTTGAATCCGGCTGTAGCATTACCGCGCTGCTTGAACTTCTGAACCTCAAGGCAGAGCAGGTGGCCGTGGAACACAACCGAAACATTGTACTGCGCCCGGCCTTTGATACCACTACCCTCCAAGAGGGTGACTGCATTGAAATCGTTAATTTTGTAGGAGGTGGGTAAACAAACCCTACCCCCTGGACCAAGGATTACTTCGACGCCTGTGCCGGCGTCTTTTGAAAGGGAATCAAACATTATGGATAATCTGGTTATTGCCGGGCGCTCGTTTCGCTCGCGTCTGATGGTAGGGACGGGGAAATTTTCCTCCAATGCGGCTATGGCTGCGGCGCTGAATGCTTCGAGAAGTGAAATTGTCACCGTGGCGCTGCGGCGTGTGGATATTGACAATCCCGAGGATGATATGCTCAGCCATATCGACCCCAAGCGCCATCTGCTCCTGCCCAACACCAGCGGAGCGCGGGACGCCGAAGAGGCCGTGCGCCTCGCGCGTCTTGCCCGCGCCGCAGGCTGCGAGCCCTGGGTGAAGCTCGAAGTGACACCCGACCCCTACTATCTCCTCCCCGATCCCATTGAAACCCTGAAAGCGGCGGAGATTCTGGTCAAGGATGGGTTTGTAGTCCTCCCGTACATCAATGCGGACCCGGTTCTCGCCAAGCATCTGCAGGAGGCCGGAACCGCCACGGTGATGCCCCTGGGCGCCCCCATCGGCACCAACAAGGGGATTCGGACGCGGGATAACATCGCCATCATTATCGAGCAGGCTATAGTTCCGGTGGTGGTGGATGCCGGGCTGGGCGCTCCATCCCATGCAGCAGAAGCGATGGAGATGGGCGCGGATGCGGTGCTGGTGAACACCGCTTTAGCGGTAGCGGCTGATCCGGCGGCAATGGCAGCGGCATTTGCCAAGGGAGTGGAAGCGGGGCGCGAAGGTTTTCTTGCCGGACTCGGCACCCAGCAGCAACGCGCCCAGGCCTCGAGCCCGTTGACCGGATTTTTGAGGGATGAGTCATGACATTCAGTGATGTAATTGCACAACACCCCAGAGAAGAGGTTCTGGAACAGATCAACGCTGTTACACCGGCACAGGTGGAGCGTGCCCTGGGATCTGAACGTGTGGACCTGCGCGACTTCATGGCCCTTATCTCCCCGGCGGCGCGCCCTTATCTGGAGCAGATGGCACAGCGCTCGCACCAGATCACACGCCAGCGTTTCGGCAACAACATCTACCTCTATACCCCTATGTATCTTTCCAATGAGTGCAGTAACGGGTGCAAGTACTGCGGCTTCAATGCAAGCAATAAAATCCCGCGCGCAACCCTGAGCATGGAGGAGATCGAGAAGGAAGCACGCATTATCCACGACTACGGTTTCCGCCACATCCTTCTCCTTACCGGAGAAGCCGCAAAACTCGCGGACAACAAGTATCTGGTGGAGGCGATTGAGCGTATCAAGCCGCTGTTCAGCTCCATCAGTATTGAGGTCTACCCCATGGATACGGACGGTTACGCCCAGGTGATCGAGGCCGGGGTGGATGGACTCACCCTGTATCAGGAGACCTACAATCCGGAACTCTACGCCGAACTCCATCCCTACGGCAAAAAGCGCGATTACCGCTACCGCCTCGAAGCCCCGGATCGCGCCGGAAAAGCGGGAATGCGCCGCATCGGTATCGGCTCCCTTCTGGGACTGGGGGATTTCATGCGCGAGGCGTTCTACACCGGTCTGCATGCGCAGTATCTGGCGAAACACTACTGGCGCAGTCAGGTTAGTGTTTCCTTCCCGCGTATCCGTCCAGCGGATGGAGGCTTTGCGCCCCTGGAGATTGTGAGCGATGCGCAACTGGTGCAGATGGTATGCGCTATGCGCCTGCTCCTCCCGGATGCGGGGCTGTATCTCTCCACGCGGGAAAGCGCCGCCCTGCGTGACAACCTCATGCCCCTGGGGATTACCCACATGAGTGCGGGCTCGTGTACCGCCCCCGGTGGCCACGGCAAAGAGGTGGAATCGACGCAACAGTTTGCCATCGACGATGACCGAAGCCCCGAGGGGATGAGCACCATTATCCGTGCGAAGGGTCTCGAAGCGGTGTGGAAGGACTGGGACAGCGCGTTTCTGAACCGCGATGTCGGAGTATAGGATGGATCGGGGCGCACACATCGGTGCGCACCTACCATTTAGTTCCCCCCGCATAGGTGTAGATATACAGGAACATCCCATGCCCATCGATTTCGGCCTTTACCTTATAACGGATAGGCATCAGTGCGCCCCCGGACATACCCTCCTCAGTGTGGTTAAAGCGGCACTTCGCGGCGGAGTCAGAGGAGTGCAACTGCGCGAAAAAGACCTGTCACCCCGCGAGTTACTTGAATACGCGCGGCAGTTGAGAATGCTTACGCGTGATTACAAAGCAATGCTGCTCATAAACGATCGGACGGATATTGCCCTGGCGGCAGAAGCTGATGGAGTCCACCTTACGGAACAGTCCATGGATGTGCCGACGGTACGCC
>JAIVHC010000163.1 GCA_020201305.1 Geobacteraceae bacterium | reverse complement strand
ATTTCGCAATGCTATCCGTGAGTATGATCTGTTTGCGCGCTATGGAGGGGAGGAGTTTGTTCTCGTATTGCCTGACACTGAAGCTGACCAGGCCGGAGAGGTGGCGGAAAAACTTCGCGCTATGATTGCTGGGTATACCTTTACCCATGAGCGGGAAACCTATCACATTACTGCAAGTTTCGGAGTTTCTTCCATAAATCCGCCGAAAGATAATTTTGGCAAGAACGAGCTCATTTCCCGCGCGGATAAGGCGCTCTATGAATCCAAGAAAAAGGGACGTAATGTGGTGACTATCTACAGCAGCAAGAAAAAATGGTTCGGGCGCTGATTACGCCATTTTTGTATAAACTTCTGCCAATGCTGTGTCGAAAAGAGCTGTATAACGCCTTTTATGGTGAACGATAATGGTAAAATAGCCTGGAGTACGGAGACTGCAGGGGAATACAGCACGCATAACCCACGGAAGGGAGCGTAGAGATGGCTCAGTCAATCAGCAATAACCATCTGGAACAGTTTCGCGCGGAAGCGCAGCGTCTTATGCAGCAGAACCGGCAGCAGGGATCAGGACGTGCGCAGGAGGCAGATACCCCTAGAGATTACTCGGATAACGTAACCCTGGGGGAGACATCGGAATCGGCCGGTTTGTACCGTGCGGATATGAAAACCGGAAGTGAAACCCAGCTCGACCTGCTGCGCAGTCTGGTGATAAAAACCTTTGAAGAGCAAGGGCTCGCAACCAAGCTTTCCATGGGCGAAGCCAGCGTAGATATTGAAAGCCTCTCTCCGGAGCAGGCGCAGAAACTTGTAGCTGAAGATGGCTATTTTGGAGTGGAACAAACTTCGGAGCGGATTTTTCAATCCGCAGTGAGTATCGCCAGTGGAGACCCGGCCCGCCTTGATGCGATTATGCAGGGGGTTGAGGACGGTTTTGCCGAGGCCGAAAAAGCCTTTGGTGGTACCCTGCCGGATATTTCATACCAGACCCGTGATGCTGCAATGGAAAAACTTAATGATTGGGCAGAGTCCCATAAATCGAGCGCATAATTTCGGCGTGACTCAATCTGTTCAGATATCAGACCCGGCCCGGGCGGCAATCTCGCGGCGCCGGGTTTTGTCTATTCTGGCAACGTAGTCACTCATTCCAGCGATGCTATTGCCAAGAAAGTACCTTTCCCGTTGCTGAATGTCTGCAGGGAGCGTTTCAATGCGCGCAAACAAAGAATCATGCTCGAGGAGCCAGGAGTACATAGCAGACTGGAGATCCTCCCCCGCCACGCAATCACTCCCCTCTTCCACGTGCTCTATCACCCCTTTTACCCACAGGTGCAGTTGCTGTTCGGCGCACTTCAACCAGTGCATGGCATTATCCTGCATGGTACTGTGCGCAAATATCATCTTTTCCGGCTGGCACTGCATAACCTTATGCAGGGAATCCAGGGCGATATGAAGGTCAAAGCGCGGGGGTGTTGCCGGGCGCATATAATTCCCAACCGGAGTATCGCAACCCACCCCTGCCACTTCGCCGGCGATGAGCAGATTGTCGAACATAAAGCTCAGATGATGGGAGGCATGTCCGGGAGTATGCAGGATCTCGATCCTTGGATCATCGAGCTTTGCCCGGTCTTCAAGCGTTGATTGCAGGTGGATATTTTCCGCAGGTACGGGAACTATTTCCCCGTATTCCTGTGCAACCTTTCCCAGTACCTTGAGGGAACCATCCCACAGCGCCTGGGGTTCAAGCATGTGTTTGACTCCGGCGGGGTGGCAGATCACCCGCGTGTGGGGAAAGCGCCGCACCAGCTCCCCTGTCCCTCCGGCGTGATCGATATGGATATGGGTGAGGAGGATATAGTCGAGATGCTCTACGCCGCGTTGCTGCAAAGCGTCGATGAGCACAGGGATGGTGGAAAGGGGACCCGGATCCACCACAAACGCCTTGCGGGCGTCGGTATAGATCCAGGCGTTGATAAAGTTGCGAAACCCGGTGAGGTTTTTTTGATCCAGGTACACCTGGTGCAGATTTTTATATTCCATGCAGATCTTCTTTAGGTCCTTAGTACTATGCGCATTCTGAATAGCCGCAGGCGTGACATACGCAACAGCCGCCTTCGTGCTCTACCGGGCCGCCGCATTCTGGGCATGCTCCACCGTGGGCGCCCTGGGGTTGTACGCCGCCCTCGTCACTTTGCACATGCTGCTGAATCGCTTTTGCGAGGGCATCAGCACAGGAGGTAACCTTGTTGTTGCCGAAGCCTGCGTGCTTGTGGCACGAAATGCCGATAAGTTGCTTTACCGCCTGGCGCGCCTGTACGCCACTGCGCCACGCAAGGGATACCAGGCGCCCGAGCGCTTCACACTGGGACGCAGCACATCCACCGGCCTTACCCATGGTGGTGAAAACCTCGAAGAGGCCGTGTTGATCCTCGTTTATGGTGACGTACAGAGGTCCGCATCCGGTCTCCATCTGATAGGTGGCTCCGCCGAGCTTGCGTGGCCGGTCGCGCTTACGGCTCTGTTTGCCGCTCTCCATGGGGACTTCAACCGCATCCTTGCTTTCCTTCTTAAGCGACAACACCTGATTGTCCCGCGACCCATCGCGGTAGATGGTTACACCTTTGCAGCCGTTCTCATATGCCATCTGGTACACACTGGTAACGTCGTCGCGTGTAGCCGAATTGCAGAAGTTCACGGTCTTGGATACCGCGTTATCTGTATGTTTCTGGAATACTGACTGCATTTTTATATGGTCTTCCGGGGTGATATCGTGGGCGGTGACAAACACCCGGCGGATATCTTCAGGGATCTGCTCAAAATCTTTGATACTTCCCTTTTCGGCAATAAGCTTCATGAGTTCGAGGGAATAAAACCCGCGTTCACGCGCAATCTGTTCAAACAGAGGGTTGACCTCCACCAGAATATCGTTATCCATCACCTGACGCACGTATGAAACCGCGAACAAGGGCTCAATACCGCTGGAACTGTTGGCAATAATGGAGATGGTTCCTGTAGGGGCTATGGTGGTGCAGGTGGCGTTGCGGATCTCCCCTTCGCCGTGTTTATCATAGATGCTCCCCTTGAAGTTGGGGAACGCACCGCGCTGGGCTGCGAGCTTGCACGAAGCGGTATGGGCTTTATCGTTGATAAAACCCATGAGTTTCTCGCCCATGGCGATCGCTTCGCTGCTATTGTAGGGGATATGCAGCTGAATCAGCATATCCGCCCAGCCCATGATGCCCAGGCCGATTTTGCGATTCGCGAGTGACATCTCACGGATCTGATCAATGGGGTAGTTGTTAACATCGATAACATTGTCGAGAAAGCGGGTTGCGAGCGTCACTGTGCGCTCCAGTTTGTTCCAGTCCACTTCCCCTCTGGCTGCATCCACCATTTTACTGAGGTTGATGGAGCCGAGATTACACGATTCATACGGCAGCAGGGGTTGTTCGCCGCAGGGATTGGTGCTCTCGATCTCGCCGATATGCGGGGTGGGATTGCTGCGGTTGAGGCGGTCAAGGAAGATGATTCCGGGTTCGCCGTTGTTCCACGCCAGATCGACAATATGCTCAAACACCTTGGGTGCCGACATCTGATCCACCACATCGCCGGTGCGGGGGTTGACAATAGCATAATCGCGGTCGTGCTTAACCGCTTCCATAAACTCTTCGGTTATACCCACAGAGATATTGAAGTTGGTAAGGACGTTCTGATCCCGCTTGCTCATGATAAAATCCATGATATCGGGATGATCCACCCGCAGAATGCCCATATTGGCCCCGCGTCTGGTACCGCCTTGTTTTATGGTTTCGGTGGCAGTGTCAAACACGTTCATAAACGACAGGGGCCCGGATGAAACCCCCTTGGTGGAGAGCACCACATCATTGGCTGGACGGATACGGGAGAAAGAGAATCCGGTTCCGCCACCACTTTTGTGAATGAGAGCGGTGTTTTTTACCGCTTCAAAGATGCTTTCCATTGAATCTTCTACCGGAAGGACAAAGCAAGCTGAGAGCTGCCCCAATTCACGCCCGGCGTTCATCAATGTAGGGGAATTGGGCAGAAATTCCAATCCAGTCATCATAGCGTAGAATCTGGCACTGAGTTCTTCTACATCTTCCCCATCGGGGTAAGCGCTTTCCGCCTGGGCTATAGACGCCGCAACGCGACTGAACATGTGTGCCGGAGTTTCCAGTACCCTCCCCTCTTCATCGCGTTTCAGGTAGCGACGTTCGAGAACGGTAAGTGCGTTTTTGGTGAGTGAAATTGCGTTAGAACTGCTGTACTCTGTCATTGTTTGTCGATCCTTTTCCGGGTTGGTAATTGAAGCCAGCCAAAAGGGGTGAACACCATATAGGGTAGAAGAGGTGAATTTAAACCACTATATATCGTGGCGTCAAGCTTCTTTGTATTAAACTTATGCGAGTGTTTTTAAACGCCGTAACCTGGGGCTTTGCTCTGATGGATATTTCAGCGCTGGTGCTTTGTAATTGCCTTTGTTCCAGCACTGGTGATATTTTTATGCACGTATTTGTTTGTTGTGAAGAGCGTTGAAACGTACAATATCTACCCATGTCACAGATATTAATTTTTACCCCTTCAATTCGCAGGAATATCCTTGTCTATCTATCTCGACAATGCAGCGACTTCTTATCCTAAACCGGAATCTGTATATACCACCCAGGACAGTGTAGCGCGAAAATTTGGCGCCAACCCCGGACGCGGGAGCTACTCGATTGCACGCAAGGCCGCGCATTTAATGGCGTCGACCCGTGAAACGGTGGCGAAGTTCTTCAATATACCCACCAGTGCACGCATATCTTTTACCTTTAATGCCACTCAGGGGATCAATACCGCCCTGTTCGGCACCCTGAAATCCGGAGATCGCGTGGTTACTACGAGTATGGAGCACAACGCTGTGGCCCGCCCTCTCCACTATCTGCAGCAACAGGGCGTTGAAGTGGTTAAGGTTGCCGCAGACCCCCATGGGCGAGTCCATGCCGATGCGGTGCTCAATGCGTGTAATGCCGCAGACACCTCTCTTGTTGTGATGAATCACTGTTCCAACGTAATCGGCACCATTCAACCCGTGGCGGAAGTTTCTTCTTGGTGTCGTAATCACGGAGTAATCTTCATGCTGGATGCTGCGCAAAGTGCGGGTGCGCTTCCCCTCGATGTGGCAGGGATGAATATCGATATTCTGGTAGCCCCGGGGCACAAAGGTCTTTTCGGCCCCCAGGGCACCGGATTTTTTTACGTACGCGACGGAATCGAACTCGAACCGTTTATCCTGGGGGGTACAGGAAATCTTTCCAGCGAGTTGGAACAGCCCGCCCAGATGCCCGAACGCTTCGAAAGTGGTACTCTCAACACCGCAGCGCTGGCAGGGCTAAAAGCCGGCCTTGATTTTATTGAATCTGAAGGAATGAACGCGATTCGCACTCATGAGCAGAACCTAGCAGAATTTCTCTGGGATAGACTGGGGTCTATTGCCGGGATAACTCTCTATGGCGCCGGTCCGGGGCCCGGCCATTCAGGCCCCATCTCATTCACCCTGGAAGGGCTTGAAAGTGCCGAGACGGGATTCATTCTTGACCATCAATTTGATATAGCGGTGCGTACCGGACTGCACTGCGCCCCGGATGCTCACCGTAGTATAGGAACCTTTCCAGATGGAACCGTACGAGTAAGTCCGGGATATTTCAACACTCATGAAGAGATGCATACATTTATTCAGGCAGTGAAAAGCTTAGCTGCATAGCGTTTACCGCCAACCCCTGCGTGGAGGAAGCATGATCAAAAAATTCATTCTTGACACCAATGTCCTGCTGCACGATTCCCAGGCAATGTATAAATTTGATGACAACGAAGTAGTCATCCCTATCACGGTCATTGAAGAGATAGATACCTTTAAGAAGGATCTTAACGAAGTGGGGCGCAATGCGCGTCAGGTGTCACGCCAGTTGGACGAATTGCGCCAGGCTGGAGGTCTTACCCAGGGGGTACCGCTGGATAATGGCGGCAGCCTGCGCGTTGTTCTGTTTGCCAAAAACTATGCAGAAAACCTTCCTCCCGGGTTGAAAGTGGAGCGCGAGGACAATCGTATCCTCTCGATTGCAGTAGCAGAGATGGAAAACTGCGACTGCCCCGTGATTTTTGTCACCAAGGACACCAATCTGCGCATCAAGGCCGATGTCATGGGGTTGAAATCGCAGGATTACGAGTCCGACAAGGTCTCCATTTCCGAACTTTACTCCGGCACCTCTGAACTGGAGGTTCCCGCAGCGGAAATTGATCGTTTTTACGGACAGGGGTATCTCGAATTCGAGAATAAAGAAGATGAGAATGGAGCGAAACTTTACTCCAATCAGTGTCTGACCCTCATCGACGCGGGAAACCCTTCACACACGGCGTTGTGCCGCTATCACAAAAGGGAGGGACGTCTCCTGCCCCTGTATAAAGCCCATAAAGAGGGGATATGGGGGATTCAGGCACGTAACCGTGAGCAGCACTTTGTACTCGATATTCTGCTGGATAACGCTGTTCAGCTCGTAACCCTGGTGGGAAAAGCGGGGACCGGTAAGACCCTCCTCGCCATTGCTGCGGGGTTGCAGCGCGTTGCAGATGACAACCAGTACACTCGCCTCCTCATTTCGCGTCCGGTGTTTCCTATGGGACGTGACTTAGGCTTTTTACCCGGTGATGTGGAAGAGAAACTCGCACCCTGGATGCAGCCTATCTTCGATAATGTTGATCTGCTGTTAAATAATGTGGAGGATCGCGGGAAGCGTAAGCGTGGTTACCGTGAACTAGTGGATATGGGGATTATGGAGATTGAGCCGCTTACGTATATCCGCGGGCGTTCCATCCCCAACCAGTATATGATCGTGGATGAAGCACAGAACCTCACGCCGCACGAGATAAAGACCATCATCACCCGCGCCGGCGAAGGAACTAAGATTGTCCTTACCGGCGACCCCTACCAGATTGACAATCCGTATGTCGATTCATCGAGTAACGGACTCGCATATGTGGTGGAAAAATTCAAAGGGCAGGATGTAGCCGGACATGTTACCCTCACCCATGGTGAGCGTTCCGGACTCGCTGAGCTGGCGGCTAACCTGCTCTAATTTTCACCCCTGAATCATAGAGAGACACATGCTTCTTTTGGCCCTCGAATCATCCTGTGATGAAACATCCGCTGCAGTTGTGCGCGATGGACGTACGGTGTTAAGCAACATTATTGCGTCACAAATAGATGTACACGCTGAATACGGCGGTGTGGTACCCGAACTCGCAGCGCGGCATCATCTGCGCTCCTGCCCGGTGGTGGTAGAACAAGCGCTGAATAAAGCCGGAGTACAGCTCGAACACATAGATGGAATGGTCGTAACTCGGGGGCCGGGGCTGATAGGTGCATTACTTGTGGGTGTCTCCTACGCCAAAGCCATGGCGTTTGCGCGCAATATCCCCCTGGTGGGAGTTCATCATATTGAGGGGCACATCCTCGCCCCGTTGCTCGAACATGATATTCCTTTCCCCTACCTGGCCCTCGCTGTTTCAGGCGGGCACACCCATCTGTACATAGTAAAGCAGATCGGCGAATATGAGCCTATTGGCCAGACCTTGGATGATGCAGCGGGGGAGGCCTTTGACAAGGTGGCCAAGATGTGCGGGTTGGGGTATCCGGGAGGGGTGCATATCGATAGACTTGCATCACAGGGAAATCCTGCTGCCTTCAGCTTCCCACGCCCTATGTTGCAGCATAAGGGTTTCAATTTCAGCTTTAGTGGGATTAAAACCGCAGTGATGACACAGTTGAAACGGATGGACACCGCACCAGAGGGTGATGTGCTCGCGGACCTGGCGGCATCGTTTCAGGCTGCAGTGGTTGAGGTATTGCACCAGAAGACTTTGCGTGCCGCCAGGGCACACAACCTCAAACGCATCGTTGTTGCCGGTGGAGTAGCGTGCAATAGTGGTTTACGCAATGCCTTTGCAGAGGATAATGCTAATATGGAGGTCTTTTTCCCCTCGCCACTACTGTGTGCCGACAATGCCGCAATGCTCGCGGTGGCAGGAGAGTACTATCTGCAGCGTGGCATAAGCGCGGATCTGGATCTCAACGCTTGTAGCACCTGGCCCTTGAATCAGGCCGGAGCAGAACTGCTGGATTTTGCGTCCCGGACGTAAGCACGAGGAGAAACCGCAGAGTTATGTGGCGTCAGTGGTGGATCAGTAGGCAGTCTAAACTATTTTTACTCCGTTTTTTGCGTTTGCGCGCTCAACCCGATGAGATCGCCAAGGGTTTTGCTGTAGGCATTTTTGTGGGGATGACACCTCTCATCGGACTCCATACTGCTATAGCGGTTTTTGTGGCTATGGTTCTGGGACAAAATAAGATTGCGGCAGCGATGGCGGTGTGGATCAGCAATCCTGTGACTGCTCCGTTTCTCTATGTCGCTCAATACAAGACCGGACGCTTTATCCTCGATACTCCATATATTTCATTTCCGGACCAATTCAACCTTGAATCCCTGTCACACTTCAGTTCCACCCTGATTTTACCCCTGTGTCTGGGAAGCTTTATCTATGCCCTTCTTGCAGCAGCTGTAGCATATGCCATTGTGTTGCGCATAATACCGTTGCTTAAATCGTGGCGTATTGCCAGGTGGCCCCGTCCGTTTAAACGGCGTAAGGTGTAGGGGGAGAAAATCTTTCGCCCCTACACCTGCAGATATCCCTCTACTGGCGTGTGAGCTGGCGGTAGCGGATGCGATGTGGCTGTTCTGCATCGCGGCCCAGACGCTTCTTGCGGTCTTCTTCGTACTCGGTGTAATTGCCCTCGAACCAGGTGATCTCGCTGTCACCTTCAAAGGCGAGGATATGGGTAGCGAGACGGTCCAGAAACCAGCGATCGTGGCTGATAACCACGGCGCAGCCGGCGAAGTTCTCCAGGGCGGTTTCGAGCGCGCGCATGGTGTTCACATCGAGGTCATTGGTGGGCTCATCCAGGAGAAGGACATTGGCGCCCGAGCTCAGGGTTTTTGCCAGATGAACGCGGTTGCGTTCTCCGCCGGAGAGATTCCCCACTTTTTTCTGCTGATCGCTGCCGTTGAAGTTGAAATGACTTACATATGCACGGGAGTTAACTTCGCGATCGCCAAGTTGCATGAACTCCTGCCCCTCACTTATCTCCTCCCAGATGGTGTTATCCCCGGCGAGGCTGTCGCGACTCTGATCCACATACGCGAGTTTCACTGTCGCGCCGATATTCAGAGTACCGCTATCGGGTTGCTCCTGTCCGGTGATCATGCGGAATAAAGTGGTTTTACCCGCGCCGTTGGGACCAATGATTCCAACAATGCCGCCGCGGGGAAGCATGAAATTGAGATCATCAATAAGTAGGCGATCCTCATACCCCTTACGTACATGTTCCGCTTCAATTACTACATCCCCGAGCCGTGGTCCTGAAGGGATATAGATCTCCAGATCCTTCTGGCGCTCTTTGGCCTCTGAATTGAGTAGATCCTCGTAAGACGAGATGCGTGCCTTGCTTTTGCTGTGGCGCCCTTTAGGGGACATCTGAATCCATTCCAGCTCGCGCTGCAGGGTACGCTGGCGTGCGGATTCCGCCTTTTCCTCATGCTGCAAGCGCTTGTTCTTCTGTTCCAGCCAGGAAGAATAGTTCCCCTTCCATGGAATCCCCTCACCCCGATCCAGTTCGAGAATCCAACCCGCGACATTGTCGAGGAAATAGCGATCATGGGTAACGGCGATGATGGTACCCTGGTAGCGCTGCAGATGCTGCTCCAGCCATCCTACTGTTTCCGCATCAAGGTGGTTGGTCGGCTCATCGAGGAGCAGAACATCCGGTTTTTCGAGTAATAGACGACACAGCGCCACGCGCCGCTTTTCCCCGCCGGAGAGCACTTTCACCTCTGCATCTGAAGGAGGACAGCGCAATGCATCCATGGCAAGTTCAAGACGCGAATCCAGATCCCATGCATCCAGATCATCCAGGCGCCCCTGCACCACGGCTTGACGCTCACACAGTGCGGTCATGGCATCGTCATCCATGGGTTCGGCGAATTTCATATTTATCTCCTCAAATTCCTTGAGCAGATCCACTGTTTCCTGCACTGCCTCTTCCACGCACTCGCGCACGGTTTTACTCTCGTCCAGCTGGGGTTCCTGCTCCAGGTAGCCGACTGTATAGCCCTCCGAGAGTACGGCTTCGCCGTTAAACTCATGGTCCTGCCCGGCCATGATGCGCAGCAGCGTACTTTTACCCGAACCGTTAAGACCGAGTACCCCGATTTTAGCGCCGTAAAAGTACGACAGGGAGATGTCCTTGATAACGGGTTGTTTGTTATAGTACTTGCTTACTTTCATCATGGAGTAAATAATTTTTTTGCTGTCTTCGCTCATGTGCTATCCTCCTGCGGTATATAAATGTATGCAACCCCAAGCGGTGCGTGGGG
>JAIVHC010000082.1 GCA_020201305.1 Geobacteraceae bacterium | reverse complement strand
TGGCTTGCCCGTACTGTGCCATAATATACACATCTTCTGGCCACAATTTCATGAAGTGTTCGTAAAATGATTGGAGCCGCCTGTAGTTGCCTTTCTTCCACAGTTGTTTTTCAACCTGTGCAAAGGTTTGATGCGCGCTATCTTTTTCACCGGACTGGGCATGGTAGTTGGCTAACTTTACTGCGGCATTAACATTATCCGGATCAAGCTCTCTGATCTGCCCCAGGGTATCAATTGCAGCGCGGATATTTTCCTTAGACTCATAATGCTCTAACAGGGTTCGGTATTCAGCCAGGGCATTGCCAACAAGACCCTGCTGTTCATTCAACTTAGCCAACTTGAGGGTGAAAGCGTCGTCATCCGGCGCTAAACGCTGCATTTGTTTATATACAGCTATCGCCTTCAGATAAAACGCATGCTCTGCATAGTATGCGGCAACCTTTTCATAGTGGGTAATGGCCTTATCTACCTCACCGTTGCGACTGTACAACTCAGCAAGCTTCTGTCTGCAGCGAAAGTCCTTTTCATCCAGACTCAAAGCCTTTTCGTACTGCTTTATTGCTTTAGACAGCTGGTTTTTCTGCAGAAACTTCTGCGCTGTTGTCAACAGCTTCTCTTTATTGGCCACGAAAACACTCCAGTTGGTTAGACGTTTTGTGGAAATCCAGTCATGTTACCTGGCACCGTTCCGATCTGTATTCAGTGTCGCCCCTGAGCTTGGGCACACAGAAACACAGGGATTCAGCAATGCAATTTTTCAGACACTGCCTGATCAAGAAAGGGACTAACCAGATCCTCTGGTAATCAGTGCCAACGCATCATACATACTTGATGGCGTCGCAAAAACTCATCAACTGCTACGCCATTATGAGAATGGTGGTAATTATCTCGCTGCTTCGAGGTACGTATGAGACGTTGCATGCAACGTCTCATACGTACTCTACAGGGATAATCACGCGCCTTGCATTTGGCGTTTTTTGCTTAGCCATCTAATTTTGTGCTTTCTGCGAAAGCATCATCACATGGTACTATTTCAAATTGAGCTGAACAGTTACAATTATTTAGAATATTTGGACAGGTTAAAACAGCAGGGGTGTCAGGTCAAGCGGATATACAGAAAAACGGCTGAAAAAACATTTATTTACATCTCCGAAAAGGGTTTATCAATATCCTATTTTCCACCAAAAAACACTCCGGGTTTTCTGAACTCAGGAGGGGGATAAATGCAATTCAGCGCATTCGCTGTAGCGCCTGGAGTTCCATAGGGCTGAGATGGCGATACTGTCCCACAGGCAGACCGTCGAGTTCCAGAGTGCCAAAACGTATGCGTTTCAACATACTTACGGAGCAACCCAGGCTTTCACACATCCTGCGTACCTGGCGGTTGCGCCCTTCGGTTATGCTGAGGTCAAACCAGGTGTTGCGCTTCGACTTGCGAATTCGAGCCACCTGCGCCGGAGCCGTGATGCCATCTTCAAGCTCTACCCCCCGTTCCAGGGCAGTGCAGGTTTTGGGATCCGGGTCGCCACTGATTTTTACCCGATAGGTTTTGGGTATAGCATAGCTGGGATGAAGCAGGGTATGGGCCAGCTCTCCATCGTTGGTCAGAAGCAACAGACCTTCAGTATTAAGGTCGAGACGGCCGATGGAAAACAGACGCTCGGGTATCTTATCTACAAGATCAAAAACCGTAGGGCGCCCCTGGGGGTCATGGGCTGTGGTTACATAGCCCATGGGCTTATTCAGCATCACGTAGCATTTGCACTCTGCCCCCGCTAGAGGCCGACCATGTACCTCAATGCGGTCAAGGTGGAGAGCCGCCTTATCCCCCAGGCTGGCGATTTTCCCGTTGACCTTCACCCGCCCCTGTTCAATCCAGCGTTCCGCTTCACGCCTCGAGGCCAGACCTGCCCTGGCAATGAGTTTTTGAATGCGCTCCCGCTCTTGTGTATCACTCAAGATTCCTCTCTCTCCTGCGACTTAAAATCTATTTCGAGTTCCAACCCATTGGTTAAATGCAGATCATCTGTTTTCAGGTCACGTAATGTGGGCAGATCCTCGAGGGAGTTCAGTCCAAATATCTCCAGGAACCTGGCGCTGGTAGCATACAAGAGCGGACGTCCGGGGACATCCTTCTTCCCTGCAACGCGCACCAGATCCTTTTCGAGCAGAGTGCGCACAATGCCCCCCGAATCAACTCCGCGCAACCCCTCTATTTCTGCACGGGTCACCGGTTGACGATAGGCTATAATAGCAAGGGTTTCGATGGCGGCGCGCGACAGATTCATATGCCGGGTACGGCGCAATTGCATTACCCAGTGAGCATACTCCGGACGCGTGCGCATCTGAAATCCGCCCGCAACTTCCTGGAGGATCACCCCCCGCCCCTCCTGCTGACACTCGTGCTGCAACTGCTGCAGGGCCACGCGCAGCGCTTGCGTATCGACTTCGAGAACCTGTTCCAACTTCGCCAAACTTAGAGCGACATCACTACTGAAAAGTATCGCTTCCACGCGTGCTTTGAGATCAGACATCTGCATAGGCGTCCACATCTATCATATGCTCAATATCTGTGTAATTTCCATGGCGCAAGCTCTGCGCCGGATACAGATATATCATGCCATTACAGGTGGGTTGCTGAACTTCGAGCAACTGCAGACGCGCAAGTTCGAGCAAGGCCATAAATTGAACCACAACCTCCAGGCGCGTGGTAGCCGCGCTGAAACAACGCTGGAAGCTCACGCGCTCCTTATTGTGCAAATGGCGCAACAGCATATGCACTCCCTGGGTAATGCTTATCGCCCCTTCTTCTATCCTGTGCACTGCAGGTTTCGGCTTCGGGCGCAGGACCACATCCAGGGCGCGAACCAGATCGTACACACTGACATTGATATCCATATCCACCGCCCTGGCAGCGAGCTTTGCTGGTATTCGAGGAGCCTGGCTTTCAACTCATCTTCTGGGTCCAGCCCATCCTCATCCTCTAATTCCGCCCGGGAGGGAGGAAGCAGGGTGCGGGACTTCAGATGCAACAGCGTGGCTGCCATTACCAGAAATTCGCTCGCTACATCCATATTACGCGCTTTCATCATCTCTAGATGCTCCAGATACTGCGCGGTAATTTTTGCAATCCTGATCTCCTGAATATCCATCTTGTTTTTACGCACCAGATGGAGGAGTAAATCGAGGGGACCTTCAAACTGATCTAATTTGACCTCATATGCCACCGCATTCATCTTTCACACATGGCTATTTACCGACTGAACAAAAACTGGATAACACTGTTTACCGTCTCCATATGCGATAAAGCAAAGAGTGAGACAATCGCATACACCAGCGGGCCCACAACAGAGGACCAGATCTCGGTGAAGAATATAAGCCCTATGACAATGAAGAATCCGAACGGTTCCATACGCATCAGGGTTGAAGCATAGCGAGGTGGAAGAATTGCAGCCAACACACGCCCACCGTCAAGGGGTGGAATGGGCACCATATTTATCACCCCCAGAATCACATTGATATACAGACTGAATGCCGCCATCATCATCAGCGGTTCAGTAATCGCTTTTATTCCGAACCCCTGCTGGAGTAATCCGGTAAAGTGGACGATAAGAGCGGACAATGCAGCGAGGATGAAATTTGACACGGGGCCGGATATCGCTACCCAGAGCATATGCCTATGCGGATCGCGCAGATTGGACTGATTTACCGGCACCGGTTTTGCCCACCCGAACCCGACCAGAAGCAAGGCAATGGTGCCGAAGATATCCAGATGGCGCAACGGATTCAACGTAAGACGGTTTAACAGGCGTGCCGTCGGATCGCCGAAGCGATCCGCAACGTAACCGTGTGCAACTTCATGTACGGTTACCGCAAGGAGTGCCGGCACCAGCATAATTGAGATTTTGACCAGCAGATGTTCCATTGATGTTCAGTATCCTTTAGAAACTACAGATGTTTAGTGTGGTGTAGCGTAAAAAAATCAGTTTTGTGCTTTTGGAGCATTTTCAAGGTAACGCTGCGCCCACGCTATCTCTTCAGAGCGGGTCTCAGCCTCACCATCCAGACGTGCAGCACGCAACCCCTGAAGCACTTCACCGATCAGGGGGCCGGGAGCACACCCGAGTTGTTGCACATCCCAGCCGTTAAGAATAGGCCTGACCCCGCGAATGCGGGTGATATAGTGGGAATATTTAAGGCGCGTATGTTCATGTTGGGTACGCGCCATACCGTACAGCAACGTCTCTATACTGAATCCATCCAACAGCTCGGCCAGCCAACTGTCAGGTTGTCCGCTTTCTTTACTTTCGCGCTCAAGGGTGTGGAAAGCTGCGTGCGCCTGGGGCAGTTCAGTTATGAGGATTCTGTCCCAACGTTGGGGAATCTGCAGGCGCTGGCACAGACGTTCCATATCCGCCCCCGAGAGATCGCCACTCAGGCACAGAAAATACACCATCCAGGGGGCAAACTCTTCCCCAGTATAGAGGAGTTCAAACCAGTTTACCACTTTGCCCGCGCGTTCACACTGGGCATGCGCGGCATCACTCAAGCGCAAATGGGGATTAATACTCTCTAAAACTTTTAGTTCATCGAGACGCACCAACGCATCGACAGGATCAGCTTCGCTGAGAATGATCTGCAGCTCATTAAGTAGGCGCAAAGGACTGACCCGTTCCAGAAATCCTCTCTGCACTGAGCTGGACAACAATTGCCGCGTCTGCATCCCCAGGGTGAATCCCAGGCGCTGTTCAAAGCGAATGGCACGTAGGATACGGGTCGGATCTTCTACAAAGCTCAGATTGTGCAGCACCCGAATTGCCTTGTCGTGCAGATCGCGCTGGGCCCCGAAATAATCAAGGAGTTCGGCGTAACTGTCGCGATTGAGGGAGAGAGCAAGGGTATTGATGGTAAAATCACGCCGGTACATATCCACCTTTATGGAAGCATCCTCTACCGTGGGGAGGGCGCCGGGTTCAAGGTAATACTCTGTCCGGATATGCACGTGCAACTCCTCCGCAGTCTGGGTAAGGAGTTCAAACAGTTCCTGTATCCGCTCCGGTAACTCTTTTTCCAGCATCCGCGCCATGCGACGCCGGTCCATACTGATTCCGTCTGTACCGGAGACAACCGGAGGGCGGCCATGGAGATCCTGGGCTCCGCTTACCATGTGTCGCAACAGATCCGCCCGGGTAATAACCCCAATCAGGCGATCCTCATCCACTACGGGTACAAAGCGCTGGCGTTGCTCTACCACAATCTTCTGCACCTCTTCGATCCTGGCAGAGGGACTGACCGAGCCGAACTCCGTCAGCATATATTCGCGCACCGCCACATCCTCGAGCCCGTGGTGCACCGCGCGCTCAATAATCTGACGCGTAACAATTCCCACAATCCGCCCCTGCTCTACTACGGCGAGGGCATTGATATTATAGCGTGTCAGGATGTGGCGTGCGTTTTTGAGCTTCTCATCTGCTCCAATACTCCGTACCGGTGCGGACATGATCACTGCGGCTCGCTTCGGCGGAATCACCACACGTTCGAGTAAAGAGGGGAGTGTTTCCATCACCTGCACCAGAGTCATGTCCCGGATCGTGGCTGAGGCTGCCGTTGTATGCCCCCCGCCACCGAAAACACTCAGAATGTGTCCGACATCCACCTCCGGCACACGAGAGCGGCCCACCATAAACACCCGATCCTCCAGGCGCACTGCAATGATCAGAACATCGAGATTTTCCATGTCGCGGATTTTATGTGCCAGCATCGCGAGATCGCCCACATATTTATCGATAGAAGCGCGCGCGAGGCTGATATTGATGCCGTGAACATTCAGAACCTCGCGTGACTGCAACAACTGGTGCATGACATCAACCTGATCCGCATTTAGTTCACGGCTCAGGTAGTCGGCAACCAGGTGAAGGTCAGCGCCTGACTCAAGCAGAAATGAGGCCGCAGCGTAGTCCGTGCTCGTGGTGGAGGTAAAGAGTAACCCCCCCGTGTCTTCGTACAGTCCCAGCATCATAACTGTAGCCTGAGCTTTATCGGGACGGATGTGATGCTTGCGCAAGTGCTCAA
>JAIVHC010000162.1 GCA_020201305.1 Geobacteraceae bacterium | reverse complement strand
CTGATTCTCGATGAAGCCCAGGCTATTAAGAACCCGACCACTAAAGTGGCACAGGCAGCGTGCTCTCTGAAGGCCCGCCATCGTTTGTGTCTTAGCGGTACTCCGGTAGAAAATCACCTCGGGGAGTTATGGTCGCTGTGCAATTTTATGCTGCCGGGTTATCTGGGGACTAAAGATGCGTTTAATCGTCTGTTCCGCAATCCCATTGAAAAAGAAGGTGATGTTGCGCGCCGCCGTGAACTTGAGCGGCGTATCCGTCCGTTTGTACTGCGCCGGGACAAGCAACAGGTGGCTACAGAATTGCCACCTAAAACCACTGTCGTAACCAGAATCGAATTTGAGAGCGCACAGGCACGTCTGTACGAAAGTGTGCGCAGCGCCATGTCGCATAAGGTGGCGCAGTTACTGGAACAAAAGGGCCTGAAGAAGAGTCGCATTGAGATCCTCGATGCTCTGTTGAAATTGCGCCAGGTGTGTTGTGATCCGCGCCTGGTGAAACTCGAGAGCGCCGCCAGGGTGAAGCATTCAGCCAAACTTGAGCGCCTTCTGCAGATGCTGGATACCCTGTTGAGTGAAGGGCGCCAGGTGCTGGTGTTTTCCCAGTTTACCTCGATGCTCAACCTGATTGAAGAAGAGCTCAAACAGCGCAGTATCGAATATACCAAACTGACCGGGCGTACGCGTAAGCGTGATGAGGCCATCGAGCGCTTTCAAAACGGTGACGCCAGGGTGTTTCTCATCAGTCTTAAAGCGGGTGGGGTAGGACTGAATCTGACGGCGGCTGATACTATCATCCACTACGATCCGTGGTGGAATCCAGCCGTGGAGAATCAGGCTACCGACCGTGCATATCGCATCGGCCAGGATAAGCCGGTGTTCGTGTACAAACTTGTAGCTGAAAAGAGCATAGAAGAGAAGATTCTCGAACTGCAGGAAAAAAAGCGTCATCTAGCGGATATAGTCGCACGCAAGGATGATGCTCCAGAGCAGGGTGACGCTGTTGATGGTGAAGAGCTGCTCGCATTGCTGGAACGTTGAAATGAAAAGACTTGGAGGTATTAAGTAAAAGCACGGGGCGAAGATTAAATCTTCGCCCCGTGCTGGTTGCGACATTGATGTTTGCTCTGCGTTACAGTGCTATTTCTTCTTTTCCGACTTTTTGCGCTCGTTGGCATCGAGGACCTTTTTGCGCAGGCGGATCGACTTCGGCGTGATCTCTACCAGTTCATCGTCGTCGATGTATTCGAGGGCCTGCTCCAGGGTGAGGATGCGCGGCGGGATAAGTCGGATCGCATCGTCGGTGCCGGAAGAGCGCACATTGGTGAGCTTTTTCCCCTTACTGGTGTTGACTACCAGATCATTCTCCTTGGCGTGTTGCCCTATGATCATCCCCGTGTATACCCTGGTGGCCGGATGCACAAACAGAATGCCGCGATCCTGGAGGTTGAAGAGGGCGTAGGCTGCTGTTTCACCCGCTTCTATGGCAATCAGGGAGCCGTTTTTGCGCCCGCTGATATCTCCTTTGTAGGGGGCGTAGGTGTCAAAGCAGTGCGCCATGGTCCCGGTGCCGTGGGTATCGGTCATGAACTCGGTGCGGAACCCGATAAGACCGCGGGAAGGGATGGAGAATTCGATGCGGTTGACCCCATCAAGTTGCTTCATGCTCAGCATCTCCGCTTTGCGCTGGCCGAGTTTCTCGATGATGGTGCCCTGGTATTCCTCCGGCACATCAATGGTGAGGCTTTCGAAGGGTTCGAGCTTCTGTCCGTCCTCTTCGCGGAAGATTACCTGCGGCTTTGATACGGCAAGTTCGTAGCCTTCGCGGCGCATATTCTCTATGAGAATCGACAGATGAAGCTCGCCGCGCCCGGAGACCTTGAAGGTGTCGGTGTTTTCCGTCTCTTCTACGCGCAGGGACACGTTGGTGCGCAATTCGCGCTGCAGGCGCTCGTAGATGTTGCGTGAGGTGACGTATTTCCCCTCTTTGCCCGCGAATGGAGAGGTGTTGACGACGAAGTTCATGGAGAGGGTGGGTTCGTCGATATTCACGTACGGAAGCGGTTCTGGTGCATCGGGGGCGGCGAGGGTTTCGCTGATACTGATGTCATTGAAGCCGGCGATGGTGACGATATCCCCCGCTTCGGCTTCTTCAATGCTTATCTGTTGCACCCCCTGATATCCGATGAGCTTCGAGATGCGCCCCTGGGTTACGCCGCCGTTTTTATCAATGCGCGCCAGATTCTGTCCGTCACGCACGCGTCCGTTGAATATCTTGCCCGTGGCTATGCGGCCGATGTAGTCGTTGTAGTCGATGCTGGTAACCAGAAACTGAAACGGTTTATCCGGGTCACACTTCGGAGCGGGAACCTTTGCTTTGATGCACTCGAAGAGCGGTTCCATATCGGTGTCGCTGTCTTCAAGTTCGTTGAGAGCAAAACCCTTTAACGCGCTGGCAAAGATGATGGGAAAGTCAAGCTGGTGCTCATCTGCATCGAGCTCGCAGAACAGATCGAAAACCATGTCTACCACTTCCTGCGGGCGCGCGCCGGGGCGATCGATCTTATTGATAACCACGATGGGCTGCAAACCCAGATCGAGGGATTTTTTCAGTACAAAACGGGTCTGCGGCATGGGGCCGTCAAACGCATCTACAAGTAAGAGCACCGAATCCACCATTTTCAGGACGCGTTCAACCTCGCCACCGAAGTCAGCGTGTCCGGGGGTGTCAACGATATTGATTTTGATGTCGCCATGCTGGACGGAGAGATTCTTCGACAGGATGGTGATACCGCGTTCCTTTTCCAGATCGTTGCTGTCCATTATGCGCTCGGTAATTTCCTGATTGGCGCGAAACACCCCGGATTGTTGCAGCATAGCATCAACGAGTGTGGTCTTGCCGTGGTCAACGTGTGCTATAATGGCGATGTTTCTGATCTGTTCTGTCATGTAGTAAAATCTCCTTGATCTGATCCCTCGATCTGTTCTTGATATCTGCTGCGTTATAATAACGCTAAAAGGTGCCCATGAATTTGGGAAAACGCGTAACCTTACATGAATAGAGCGGTGTTGGCTACTGCTTTTTCTTCTTTTCTAGCGCAATTGCGCATACTTTGGTGATCACATTTTTAGATTTTAAGTATATAGCCATCCTTGATGGGACAGGGGTAACCGGAATGAATAAATCTCAGCCTATTATCGATATCGGGGCCGAGCAGGTACTCTGGCAGGGGCGACCGACGCCGCGGTGTTACACCTTACGCCACGGGCGCAGTGCCCTGCGCTGGGCGGCTGTATGGGGCCTTGCACTAATCTGGCAGATATGGATGTGGCATGCCTGGAATGCAGATGCTGCATGGGGAGTGGTTTTCCTCCCCGTGCCATTGCTCCTGGTAGCTCTTGCCTTGAGTTTGGGCCGTCTTGTCCGCGCTCGCCTCCAATGGGAGCATGTTTTTTACCTCATGAGTCATACGGGGTTGTGGATTCAACGTGGACGCAACAGTCGCGTCACGCTTTATTCCTATACTGCACTCGAAGATGTACGTCTGGAGTTGTACCGCAATAGTATCGCTGGACTCGGGTGGGTGCATGCACAGTTCGGGACGCAGAATGTGACCCTCGAATGCCTTGAAGATGCGCAAAAGGCGTACACGATTCTAAAGACACAATTGCAGCGCTATGGTCAGCAGCAGGATGGAAAATGCGTTAAGGAAAAAGCAGAACAACGTTGTGAAAATAAGCGTTGACTTTTAGCACTCCTTTTGGTCTATTCACGGGATTTACCGAATGTTTTAGCCGGATTAGGCGAGGGCAGCATGTGCAGCAGAACATATAAAAACAGAACATATAAAAATCTTTATTTGGAAACATTTGGCTGTCAGATGAATGTGGTGGATTCCGAGTGGATCGCCTCCCTGCTTGCCGATATCGGATACCATCAGATTGATACCCCCGAGAATGCCGATCTCATTATCCTTAATACCTGCTCAGTGCGAGATAAAGCACAGCGTAAGGTCTATGGGCATCTTGGGAGTTTTAAGCCCCTGAAAGATAAAAACCCCGAACTGATTATCGCCGTGGGCGGCTGTGTGGCGCAGCAGGAGCGCGAACGTCTCCTCGACGAGGTGACGTGTCTGGATATCGTGTTCGGAACCCACAATGTGCACAAACTTGCAGAAATGGTGCGGGATGTCGAAACATCGCGGCACAAACGCTGTGAAACTGCGTTTAACCACAGTTCTGCACGCTTTGATGAATTCCCCGTGCGCAGCAGTGCGAATGCGGTGAGCAAGTTTGTCACCATCATGCAGGGATGCGACAATTTCTGCACCTACTGTATTGTCCCCTATGTGCGTGGGCGTGAGGTAAGCCGTAGCAGCGACGAAATCGTCACCGAGGTGCAAGCGCTGGTAGAGCAGGGGGTGCGTGAAGTCACCCTTCTGGGGCAGAATGTAAATTCCTATGGCCTTACCAGCCCTGGCGAAATAAGCTTTGCACAATTGCTCCATGCTGTGCATGCCCTTGAAGGGCTTGAGCGCATCCGTTTCACTTCTTCCCATCCGAAAGATCTCAGTCCGGAGCTTATAGAGTGTTTTGCCACCCTGCCTAAGTTGTGCCCGCAGATGCACCTGGCGCTCCAGAGCGGTTCCGAGCGTGTTTTACAGGCCATGGAGCGCGGTTACACCCGTGCCGAGTATCTTCACCGGGTTGAAGAGCTGCGGCGCTGCTGCCCGCAAATTCGCCTGAGCACCGACATAATTGTGGGGTTCCCCGGCGAGACTCGTGCCGATTTTGCGGACGCTGCAGTTGGTGAGTTTTTGCGACGCCATAAAGTAGAATACATACCAACACAGGAAGGCAGGTCTGAAAATTATGCAACCGATGAGCGATAAATATTTTTCCCTTTTGCGCGAATTTTCCAATACCCCCAGTCCTTCTGGTTTTGAGCAGCCCCTGCAGCGCATTGTACGCCGCGAGGTTCAGAGTTGTGCGGATACGCTGGAAACCGATGTGATGGGTAACGTTATTGCATGTAAGCACGCCGAACCCGGGACATTTCAAGGAGAGCATGCACCGAGAGTGATGCTAGCCGGGCACTGTGATGAAATCGGCTTTATGCTCCACTATATTGATGAGCAGGGGTTTCTGTTCTTTACCCCCATCGGTGGGGTAGATGCCCATATCGTTCCCGGCCAGCGCGTCCATGTACACAGCAAGAACGGCCCGATTCTTGGAGTGGTAGGGAAAAAGCCCATCCACCAGATCGATCCCAAAGAACGCGATACCGTGATAAAGTTCAAGGCCCAGTTTATAGATATCGGGGTGGAAGATCTTGATGCAGCGCAGGAATTGGTTAGCATCGGTGATCCTATAACCTTTGTCCACGGCATGGAACGTCTCCAGGGTTCGCTTGCGACTTCACGCGCCTTTGATGACAAAGTGGGTGCCTTCATCGTTACCCGCATAATGCAGGAGGTGTGTGCGCGACGTGGCAACAAGGTGGATCTGTTCAGTGTCACCACTGTGCAGGAGGAGTTGGGTCTGCGTGGAGCTATTTCCAGCACATACGGCGTGAATCCAGATGCGGGCATTGCTGTGGATGTAGGGTTTGCTACCGACTTTCCGGGGCAGGATAAAACCGAGTCAGGGGACTTCAAGGTGGGTAAGGGTCCCATTGTCGCGCGTGGTGCCAATATTAATCCGGTGTTGTTTGACCTGATCAGCTCTACCGCACAGGATAAGCAGATTCCGATTCAGATTAGTGGGCATGCACGTGCTACCGGCACCGATGCCAATGCCATGCAACTCAGTCGTGGGGGAGTCGCAGCGGCGCTTTTAAGTGTTCCGCTGCGCTATATGCATTCCCCGGTGGAGGTCCCATCATGTCAGCGGCTATGGATACCGTCACCGAGGCGCGTTCCGCAATTTGCATGGCCCGTGAGGGGGGAATCGGGACGATCCACAAGAACATGTCGCCGCAGGAACAGGCACTCGAAGTAGATCAGGTAAAAAAATCGGAAAGCGGTATGATTGTGGATCCGGTTACGGTTGAGCCGGAGCAGAAGATCTACGAAGCGCTGGAGTTGATGCAGAAATACCGTATCTCTGGAGTGCCGGTAACCAAAAACGGGGTGCTGGTGGGGATTCTCACCAACCGCGATCTGCGTTTTGAGCCGCAACTGGATATGCCGGTGGAAAATGTGATGACCAGGGATAACCTCGTGACGGTGCCTCCGGGAACCACCCTCGAAGAAGCTAAGTTCCATCTGCATAAGCACCGTATCGAAAAACTTCTGGTGGTGGATGATGATTTCGCCCTCCAGGGATTGATCACCATTAAGGATATTGAAAAAGTACGCAAGTACCCCCTGGCGTGCAAGGATGAATACGGACGCCTGCGTGCCGCCGCTGCAGTCGGGGTAGGGGGCGACAGCATGGAGCGTATCGAATTGCTGGTAAAGGCCGGGGTCGATGCCATTGTAGTAGACACTGCGCATGGGCACTCGCGTGGCGTGATTGATACTGTGGTTGCAATCAAACACAGCTATCCTGATCTGCAGCTCATCGCGGGTAACATCGCTACCGCCCATGCGGCTACTGATCTGATTAAGGCCGGGGTTGATGCGCTCAAGATTGGAATTGGTCCTGGATCTATCTGCACCACGCGCGTTGTTGCCGGGGTCGGCGTGCCGCAGATCACTGCCATTGCTGATGTTGCCGAAGTTACCAGTCGTGCCGGAATTCCCCTGATCGCTGATGGGGGGATCAAGTTCTCCGGCGAGATTCCGAAGGCTATAACAGCCGGCGCGGATGTAATCATGATCGGCTCCCTCTTTGCCGGTACGGATGAATCCCCCGGTGAGACCATCCTTTATCAGGGGCGTACATATAAAGCCTATCGCGGGATGGGGAGTCTGGGTGCCATGAAACGTGGGAGTAAGGATCGCTACTTTCAGGGTGATGTGCAAAGTGATGTAAAACTTGTACCCAAAGGCATTGAAGGTCGCGTGCCGTATCGCGGCACCCTCTCTTCCAATATCCACCAATTGATTGGGGGGTTGCGCGCCGGGATGGGATATACCGGGTGTGCAAACATTAAGGAATTGCAGCAGAAGGCACGCTTCATGCGCATTACCAATGCCGGGCTGCGCGAGTCTCACGTACACGATGTCAACATCACCCACGAGGCACCCAACTACCGCATCGGGCAGCCGTGATAGAGAATATTTTGTAATTATTCACTACAGGGGTGGAAAGAGCCATGATCCCCGGTTCCAGGGACGCATAAACTCGTCCTGAGGCTTGACTGGCTCTATCCGTGAGCCAGACACCCTTCCACCGGGAACCATGGCTCTACCACCTGAGGCTATTTTAAACTGTGGTGAACAGTTACAATCTTTTTTTTACTGAAATGGTTTTATTAGGTTGATTGCAGGGGCAATTCTTGAATTGCCCCTGCGCTTTAAACTATGATTTTTTGCGATACTACCAGGAGTAATCATGGCTGATCTTCACAGCGAACGGATCCTTATTCTGGATTTTGGTTCCCAGTACACCCAGTTGATTGCGCGCAGGGTCAGAGAGGCGCATGTGTACTGTGAGTTACATCCCTTTGATATGGATCTTGAAAGCATCAAGCAGTTTGCCCCCAACGGAATTATCCTCTCCGGCGGTCCGAAGTCGGTGTACGAAGAGGGCGCTCCGGCCGTAGAGGAGGCCCTGTTCGAGCTCGGCGTGCCGGTGTTGGCGATCTGCTATGGCATGCAACTCTTGATGCGCCATTTCGGTGGCAATGTAGTTTCGGCCGGGAAACGTGAGTACGGACATGCGGAACTGCAGGCTAAAGGGCAGCCGGGACCGCTGTTTGATGAGTTCTTTATCGATGGCAGCAGCCATGTGTGGATGAGCCACGGCGACCATGTGGATGTAGTGGCGCCGGGGTTCGAGGTTGTCGCAGGTACTGTAAATGCGCCGGTATGTGCGGTGCAGAATGTGGAACGTCGTCTGTATGGGGTTCAGTTTCATCCCGAGGTGAACCATACTCCGCGCGGAGAACAGCTGCTCAACACCTTTGTGCGTAAAATCTGTGCCTGCACCGGCAAATGGACTCCTGGGCGTATTATTGACGATGCGGTGGCGCGAATTCAGGCCCAGGTTGGCGATGATCACGTGGTTCTGGGGCTTTCCGGCGGCGTGGATTCCTCGGTAGCGGCGGCACTTATCCATCGTGCCATTGGTGATCAGCTGACGTGTGTATTTGTGGATAATGGTCTGTTGCGTCTCCACGAAGGGGATCAGGTGATGGCGACCTTTGCAGAAAATCTGGGGGTGAAGGTTATCCGGGTGGACGCGCAGGAACGCTTCATGAGTGCTCTGAAAGGGGTGACTGATCCAGAGCAGAAGCGCAAGATAATTGGTGGATTGTTTATAGATGTGTTCGATGCACATGCTGCCAATCTGCCCCGGGTAAAGTGGCTCGCGCAGGGAACCATCTATCCCGATGTCATCGAATCTGCCGGAGCGAAGACCGGCAAGGCGCAAAACATCAAAAGTCATCACAATGTCGGTGGTCTGCCCGAACATATGAAACTCAAACTCTTGGAACCATTGCGAGAACTCTTCAAAGACGAGGTACGCGCCATCGGGGAAGAACTCGGTCTCCCCCGTGGTATGGTGTGGCGCCATCCGTTCCCGGGCCCGGGTCTCGGGGTACGTATCCTCGGCGAGGTAAAGCCGGAATACGCGGATATTCTACGTCAGGCGGATGCCATATATATTGAGGAGCTGTTTACCAGTGGGCACTACGACAAGATCAGCCAGGCATTTGCGGTGTTTTTACCCGTTAAAAGCGTAGGCGTGATGGGAGACGGACGGAGCTACGAATACGTGGTCGCGCTACGGGCGGTGGAAACCAAGGATTTCATGACCGCAGGCTGGTATCCCATGCCTTATGCCGATCTGGCGCGTATCAGCAATCGGATTATCAACGAGGTAAAGGGGATCAACCGTGTAACCTACGATATCTCCAGCAAGCCCCCCGCAACGATTGAGTGGGAATAGCGTTAATTAACTCATAGAATGGCCACCTGGTTGAACTTCGTGGCCATTTTCTTTGCTGAATAATAGCAGATAGGATGTCCGCATGTGTACCAGGCAACACCGTGCCGTATTCCTGGATCGGGACGGCACCATCAATATTGAGAAGGATTACCTCGTTGATAAGCGCGATTTTGCGTTTATTCCCGGCGCTCCTGAAGCGATTCGCGCTTTGAAACGCGCAGGGTTTCTGGTGGTGGTGGTTACCAACCAGTCCGGGATCGCGCGCGGGTACTTCAACGCTGCCCAGGTTGAACGTCTGCACACCTATATGCAGAATCAATTGCAGGGATATTTTACCCATGTTGACGCGTTCTACATGTGTCCTCATCATCCAAGCGCAGGAAACGGCCGGTTTACCCGTGCGTGTAAATGTCGCAAGGGGGAACCGGGGTTGCTCTTCGAGGCAGCGCAGGATCTAAACATCGATCTTGCAACATCCTACATGGTGGGGGATAAGGTAGCTGATCTCGAAGCGGGGCTGGGTGCCGGGTGTCATCCTATCCTTGTGCGGACCGGATATGGGGGTAAAACCTGCGAGAAATCTACAGTGCTGAAATGGCAGGAGACTGAGCGTATAGCCGTGTGTGATGACCTGCGCGCTGCAGCGCGACATATCATCGCGCAAGACGGATAATAAGAAAGAAACATGTGAAGGGGGCTTTCCATGTTTGACCCCGATAATGCCTCAGGGTACACTTGGTGATGTCGCAAAAACTTATCCACTAATCGTAACTGCAAACCAAAAGGATCGTCCATGGAACTAACCTGTTTTAAGGCATACGATATTCGCGGTAGAATTCCCGATGAACTGGATGAAGAGGTGGTTTACCGCATCGGGCGTGCATATGCGCAACATCTACGACCGCAACGTGTTGTAGTTGGGTATGATGTGCGTCTGACCAGTCCGCTTTTGACCCAGGCATTGTGCCTTGGCCTGACCGAGTCCGGGGTGGATGTGTACGATATCGGCCAGTGTGGCACCGAAGAGGTGTATTTCGCCACCTTCCACGAGAAGATGGACGGCGGCATTATGGTTACTGCAAGCCATAATCCCATGGACTATAATGGGCTTAAACTGGTGCGCGAAGAGTCGCGACCCATCAGTGCCGATACCGGCCTGGTGGAGATCCGTAAAATAGCCGAGGTCGCCGAATTCGACGATCCGGATCGTTTTGGTACCGTGCAGAGCCTGGATGTACGTGAAGCCTATGTAAAGCATCTGCTCTCCTATCTGGATACCCTGGACCTGCCGGAGTTCAAGGTCGTGGTGAACGGAGGCAATGGGTGTGCGGGTCCGACCCTCGACGCTATCGAACCCCATCTTCCGTGTAAGATGCTCAAGATTAACCACGAGCCTGACGGCAGATTTCCTAACGGCATCCCCAATCCGATGCTGACGCAGAACCGTGAGGCAACCTCTAAAGCCGTGTTGGAACATGGCGCGGATGTGGGGGTTGCGTGGGATGGAGATTTTGACCGCTGCTTTTTGTTTGATGAACAGGGCAATTTTATCGAAGGGTACTACATTGTAGGGCTGCTGGCGGCGGCGTTCCTGGATAAGGAGCCCGGGGCGAAAATCATCCACGACCCGCGTCTGGTGTGGAACACCCTGGATATTGTGAAAGCCGGCGGCGGAACGGCGGTGCAGAGTAAGTCCGGGCATGCCTTCATCAAAGAGCGCATGCGTACCGAGGACGCGATTTACGGCGGGGAGATGAGTGCGCATCACTATTTCCGCGATTTTTCCTACTGCGATAGCGGCATGATTCCGTGGTTGCTGGTGTTGGAGTTGATGGCAAAAAGTAAAAAGCCCCTGTCGCAGTTAGTGCAGGAATGTATTGCGGCATATCCGGCGAGTGGGGAAATCAACCGCGAGGTGAACAATGCCCCCGAAGCGCTAAAGACGCTGGAGCGTGAATTAGCTCCGGAACCTGCGCAGCTCCAATACCGAGCCGGTCGTGCGTCTCAATGTCGAGAGTCGCGCGGATAAGGAATTGATGGAAGAGAAAACCCGCGAAATTCTGGAATGGCTTGAGCGCTGGCAGAATAAATAGGCAGCTCCGACCTTCAAGCCTCGGGTGCGCATCATATCAGTATTAAATTGGAGACTGTACCAGTGCAGCGATCTATAATTCTCGCATCTTCGAGCCCCTACCGCAAAGAGCTTCTCTCGCGCCTGGGCCTCGACTTCAAGGCGCTCTCCCCTGAATTCAGCGAAACCATTGATCAGGGGGTAGCCCCGGAGTTGCAGGTGAAGCACCTGGCGCTGGGGAAAGCGCGCAGTCTGGTAAATACCTGTTCTGATGCACTTATTATCGGCTCGGATCAGGTTTTTTGCGATGCCTCCGGGCGTATTCTGGGGAAACCAGGAGATATGCTCGGCGCACAACGCCAATTGGAGCGTATGGCGGGGATAAAACACCACTTCTATACCGGGCTGGCATTGGTAGATTCCGTCACAGGGCATACCCAGGTTGCCAGTGCTGTCTCCACTGTGGTGTTGCGTGCCCTGAGTTCCGCCCAGATCAGAACATATCTGGAGCGCGAACGTCCTTTCGATTGTGCCGGATCCTTCAAGGTTGAAGGACTGGGCATCGCGCTCATGGAACAGGTAACGGGAAGCGACTACACCGCCCTCATCGGCCTTCCTCTTATTTCCCTCACAAGTATGTTACAGAAGTCTGGCATCGATCCCCTGGCTTGAGTCGGAAACCGGGTTTATAGTGCGGCCCGGCAGTCTTGCGCCCTGATCACGTTGCAGCAGCGTTTACGTTGAGTACATCCATTTCACCAATTGCCTTGTTCGACAACGGATTTTCCCATGAAACACGCCGATTTTGTCCATTTACATCTGCATAGTCAGTACAGCCTGCTCGATGGTGCCATCCGTATTCCCGAGCTGGTTAACCGGGTAAAAGAGCTCAATATGCCGGCGGTGGCGGTAACCGACCACGGCAATATGTTCGGGGCGGTAGAGTTCTATACCAAGGCTGTGGCTGCCGGAGTGAAGCCTGTTATCGGGTGCGAGGTGTATGTTGCGCCTTCAAGCCGCTTTGACAAGAAGAACGCGCGCGGATCATCCGAAGCGGCCTACCATATGGTGCTTTTGTGTAAAAATCAGGTGGGGTACAGAAATCTGTGCCAGATGGTGTCTGCCGCCTACCGCGAGGGATTCTACTACAAGCCGCGCATCGACTGGGAGCTGCTCGAAGCCCACAATGAAGGGCTTATTGCTATGACTGCGTGTCTGGGGGGAGAAATACCCACCCTGATCAATCTCGGAGGGATGGATGAAGCCAGAAATCGCACTGCCGAGATGGCGCGTATTTTTGACAAGGATCGCCTCTATCTGGAACTGCAGGAAAACAATATCCCGGATCAGGCTACGGCTAATTCCGGCTTGATTGAACTCGGTAATGAACTCGGGATCCCCCTGGTCGCGACCAATGACTGCCACTACCTCACACGTGAAGATGCGTACGCACATGAGGTGTTGCTGTGCATACAGACCGGCAAAAGTATGGACGACGAGAAGCGCATGCGTTTTCCTAACGATGGTTTCTATGTCCGCAGTGCGGATGAGATGCGTGAACTCTTCAGCCATGTGCCCGAGGCGGTCAGCAACACGGTAGAGATTGCGCAGCGCTGCAATGTGGAATTTGATTTCAATACCTACCATTTTCCCCAGTATGAAAAACCTGCGGACAAAACCCTGGATGAGGTGTTAACGGAGATGTCGCATGCGGGTCTCAAGGAGCGCATCGAGTCAATCAAAGAGTTGAAACCCGATTTCGGCCCCGAAGATGAAGAAAATTACCGCATACGTCTCGAGCGAGAGCTTGAAACCATCATCAGTATGGGATTCCCAGGCTATTTTCTCATTGTCGCCGACTTTATAAACTGGGCCAAGGATCAGAATATTCCGGTCGGGCCGGGGCGCGGGAGTGCCGCCGGCAGTCTGGTGGCATATGCCATCCGTATCACAGATATCGACCCCATGCCCTATGACCTGCTGTTTGAGCGCTTTCTGAATCCGGAGCGGATCTCCATGCCGGATATCGATGTGGATTTCTGCATCTACGGGCGTGAAGAGGTTATCCGCTTTGTGCAGCAGAAATACGGCGAGCCTAATGTGGCGCAGATTATTACCTTTGGAACCCTGGGGGCGAAAGGGGTTATCCGCGATGTGGGGCGTGCCCTGAATATGCCCTACGGCGAAGTGGACAAGATTTCCAAGATGGTGCCCACAGTGCTCAATATCACCCTCAATGAGGCACTGAAGCAGGAGCCCCGTCTGCAGGAACTGGCTAAAAAGGATGTACGTGTCAAGGAACTGATCAGTATTGCCCTGCGCCTTGAAGGGCTGACCCGGCATGCTTCTACCCATGCAGCCGGGCTTGTGGTTACCCCTGAGCCCCTAACTGACTATCTGCCCCTGTACACCGATCCTAAATCAGGGAGTCAGGCAACTCAGTTTGTGATGAGTTATGTGGAGAAAATCGGCCTGGTTAAGTTCGATTTTCTCGGTTTGAAAACCCTTACCGTTATCGACAAGGCACTCGAACTGATCCACGTGGCAACCAAGCCGGATTTCGATCTGGATAAGATCGATATGAATGACGCCAAAACCTACGAACTTTTATGCCATGGCGACACTACCGGGGTATTTCAGCTCGAATCATCCGGAATGAAGGAACTCCTGGTCAAGCTCAAACCGAACTGTTTTGAGGACATCATAGCTGCATGTGCACTGTATCGTCCCGGCCCCCTCGGATCTGGAATGGTGGATGATTTCATCCTGCGCAAACACGGCAAAAAGAAAATTGTGTACGATTTCGAGCAGCTTGAGCCTATCCTTGATGACACCTATGGGGTAATTGTGTACCAGGAGCAGGTAATGCTTATTGCCCAGGTCCTCGCGAATTATTCCCTTGGAGGTGCGGATCTGTTGCGCCGCGCCATGGGAAAGAAAAAAGCCGAGGAGATGGAGAAGCAAAAAGAGCTCTTCATGGCCGGAGTACGGGAAAACAAACTCAATGAGAAAAAGGCCGAAGCGGTCTTTGAACTGATGGCTAAATTTGCCGCCTACGGCTTCAACAAGTCGCATTCAGCGGCATATTCACTGATTGCGTATCAGACCGCATACCTCAAAGCCCACTACCCGGTGGAGTTTATGGCCGCGCTTCTGACCGAGGATATGGAAAACACCGACAAGGTGATTAAGAATATCGCCGAGGTGCGTGCCATGGGGATCGACGTGCTTCCCCCGGATATCAACGCGTCGATCCGCACATTTACCGTGTACGAGAATGCCATCCGCTTTGGTCTGGGCGCGGTAAAAGGTGTGGGTAGCGCCGCCCTGGAATCCATTATCCGTGTGCGCGAAGAGGAGGGCGCGTTTGAGTCGCTGCACAATTTCTGCGAACGCGTGGATCTGGGTAAGGTAAATAAAAAGGTGGTAGAAGCCCTTATTCGGTGCGGTGCGTTTGATTCCCTCGGGGGTAAGCGCGCCCAGTATATGCTCGCCCTGGAAGAGGCCATGGAGATCGGGCAGAAGATCCAGCGCGAGCGCCAGCAAGGGCAGGAATCGCTGTTTGAGATCGATGAGATGCTTTCTCACGGTGGCAATGGTTATACAGATCTTCCCGATGTGGATGAGTGGTCGGATAAGGAATTGCTGCAGTGCGAGAAAGAGGCCCTGGGTTTTTACATTACCGGACATCCCCTCTCGCGCCATGCCGCGGATATCAAAAACTTTGCAACCTGCAACAGCACCGGTCTCGCAGATATGGCGGACAAATCGGAGGTAAGGGTGTGCGGTATGGTTGCCGCTTCCAAGGAACTTATGACCAAAAAGGGCGACCGCATGGCTTTCATAACCCTGGAGGATCTCGCCGGTTCCGTGGAAGTAGTGGTATTTCCGGAGGCGTTTCAGGCCGCAGCTGAATATCTCGATACCGATGAACCCCTTATGGTGTACGGTACCCTGGATGCAGGGGAAGAGAGCAGTAAGATTCTTGCTAACGAAATTATTCCCCTGGATATGGTGAAAGAGCGCCAGACCAGTAAAGTGAAAATAAGATTGAGTACTCCGGGATTGACGGAAGATCACCTGCGCCAACTCAAACATACAATGATGCGTTACAGCGGCACCTGTAAGGTGGAGTTGATGGTGGTTATTCCTAATCGTAGCGAGACCAGCATCGCCGCGGCGCAGGAACTTGGCGTTGCCGCGAGTGACGAATTTGTGCAGGCAGTAGAAAAATTGTTCGGATATAACGTTGTCACATTCGAATGAATTCTATAGTATGCCTGAAATAATAGCGCGTATAGGAGCATGCTCGAGCCAAAGAAGCTCGATGGATATCCTGACATTTACTCTTCCACTTAATATTGTTTTTAAATATAAGTAAAACTGTGCTCTTCTTCGAACATGATGCGGATAATTAACATGACCCACCTTGTGTCACGATAGCACCAAACGGCGCCATAGGAGATTTACAATGCTGGCATATCTGGATTTTGAGAAGCCTCTGGTCGATCTGGACAAAAAGATTTACGAACTGCGCGAATATTCCACTGAAAATGTGGATTTCAGTAGTGAATTAAAGAAGATGGAAGCAAAAGCTGAGAAATTGCGCGAAGATATTTTCTCCAAACTTACCCGTTGGCAGCGCACCCAGCTTGCTCGGCACCCACGCAGACCCTTTACCATGGATTATATAAACGGGATCTTTACCGATTGGTTTGAGCTCCACGGCGATCGGGCTTTTGCGGATGATCCGGCGCTGGTATGTGGCTTTGCACGATTTGATGGACAACCCTGCGCAGTAATTGGGCACCAGAAGGGGCGTGACACCAAGGAAAAGGTGGTGCGAAATTTCGGTATGCCCAACCCGGAAGGGTATCGCAAGGCATTGCGGATTATGAAGATGGCAGAGCAGTTCGGCTTACCCATTTTTACATTTGTGGATACACCGGGGGCATATCCGGGTATCGGAGCAGAAGAGCGTGGCCAGGCTGAAGCAATAGCCCGGAATCTGCGCGAGATGGCAGCGTTAAAAGTTCCGGTTATTGTCACCATTACCGGCGAGGGTGGTTCAGGGGGAGCCCTGGCCATTGCGGTGGGCAATCGGGTGCTGATGATGGAGTATTCTGTGTATGCGGTTATCTCTCCTGAAGGGTGTGCCGCCATTCTCTGGAGTGACGGCACTAAGGGGCCCCAGGCAGCAGAGGCGTTGAAACTCACTGCCACGGATATTGATGCTCTGGGGTGTGTCATTGATGGAGTGGTGACTGAACCTCTCGGCGGAGCGCATAACGATGTTCCTCTGGCGTGCGAAAAACTCAAGGAACAGCTGAAACACCATCTGGATGAGCTAATGGAGCTTTCTCCCGAAGAACTGGTAGAGCAGCGCTACGACAAATTCCGGGCCATGACCATCGTCGCGGAAAGCAAGTCCGGGGAGTAGATATTTGCGCACAAACATGCGGAGTGACTGCCGGTTAGCAGTGAAGCGATTTTTTCTTTTGGTTCTTATTCTGGGCTTGAGTGCGTGCACGGTCTCGCGTAAGCCGGAACCGGTTACCCCTGCGGTAGGAACCACGGCTTCTGACGTGTCTGCGGATGCTCCTCTCAAAGGGTGGCAGAAACCATATGTCATAATGGGGAAGCACTATACCCCTCTTCTGGATCATGATGGTTTTGTGCAGGAAGGAATAGCCAGTTGGTACGGGGATAAATTCCACGGACGTAAAACCAGCAATGGCGAGGTGTACGATATGTATGCCATGACTGCAGCGCATAAAACCCTCCCTTTGGGTGTGTTTGTCAAGGTGGAAAACCTCGCCAACGGCAGTAGTGAGGTGGTGCGCATAAATGATCGTGGCCCCTTTGTCAAAGGGCGGATTATTGATCTTTCCTATACGGCGGCACGCAATCTGGATGTTGTAGATCGGGGAACCGCGCCGGTGCGCGTAACTGCACTGGGGTATAAAAAAACCGATTCCCATGGCGAAAACTTTTTCACTTTGCCGCAGGATATGCTGGAGGGGCCATTCGGAGTGCAGCTCGGAGCCTTTACCGTCGAGGCGAACGCGCTCCGTCTGCGCGATCGCCTCAGAAAACAGTATGCATTTGCCGAGATATATCCAGGCGTGGTTAGCGGGCAGCACTATTTCCGGGTGCGTGCCGGAAAATTTAATTCCCTTGCAGCCGCAGAACAGGGGCGCGCGCAGATGCGAACGGATGGTTTTGGCGCAGGATTTGTGGTGGCGCTGGATTGATTAACGCAGCAGAGGTGCCGGCTTTATGCCCCTGGCTGACTTTCCCCTTGTCGAATCTACACACTCTTCTTACCCAGAATATCCCTGATCCATTCTTTTTGTGCTGGTTTTAGATGTTTGCTCCAAAGAAGCTGGCGCGCCTGTTGCGGCGGAATCCCGCATAGAAATTGGGTGAATAACCTTTTAGGGGTGTGGCGGTTACGCAGAATTGCATATCGTATGTTGGGGCGTTTGCTCCAGCGCGGGTGTCTGGCAATCTTGTTAATACTTTCGGCACCAACGTTTTGACCGTGGAGATATCTGTAGATAGCCGCTTCCTTCATGCGCGGATTGTTGAGGCATGGTTCAATCACTTGCGGATGCCCCTCGAGCATTAGCGCCTCAAGTATCGGATAAGTAGCGCGGCGCGCCAGGGTTATTTTGTTGCCCAGGGGAGCCGTGGGGAGCCGCATGCATAACTGGTGTTCTGCCGCGATCCGCACATCCGCTCCCTGTCCGGGCAGGATGGCGATATTGAGCAATTCAAGTAGGTGCAGGCGTTCGAGCACCATTTTTATCTGCTGCGGGTTGATGAGTGGATGGGCCAGAAGTTGATTCACCACGGAGCGGGTATGGCTCATCTTGTGTTTGCAGATATTGGTGAGCAGGGTTGCATCCAGGTCGCGGCGCTGTAACAGATTTTGCAGGTGTTCCGGTTCGAGGGCGACATTTTTCAGCGCCGCTCGAATAACTTCACTTTCTGCAGATCTCAAAATGGTGTGCAACTCTGCAGCGTCGCAGGTAAGGGCGCGCTTCAGAAGTCTGGCATGTTCCTGCT
This sequence comes from Geobacteraceae bacterium, assembly GCA_020201305.1. GTDB lineage: Bacteria > Desulfobacterota > Desulfuromonadia > Desulfuromonadales > Desulfuromonadaceae > JAIVHC01. The sequence continues at coordinate 15,105 of JAIVHC010000162.1, read as the reverse complement.
TGAACTCCCCCGTAGAATTCACTTGTCCCACCTTTTATGCCGAGTTTAGCGGCATAGTGTCAGAATCCGGTAATTACTTGATGGCGTCGCAAAAAGTCCGCCCTCCGGCGTTACGGCGTATTTTCAGGACCTCGACATACCAGATGTATGCCTTCGCCCCTGAAAAACCACCAGGCCTTGTAGGGCGAAATTTTTGCTTAGCCATCTTATGATTTTTTGCGGAAGCATCATTACTTGGTATCAAAAAAACCGTAGTTGCCCAGAAATTCCTGCTTAAATGCCGGGTAGTCATCCTTTTCAATGGCGTTGCGCGCCTGTTCCACTATATTGAGATAAAATTGTACATTGTGGATTGCCGCCAGAGTGGCGGAGAGAATCTCGTTAGCGTTGTATAGATGATGCAGATAGGCGCGACTGAAATTGCGGCAACAGTAGCATTCGCACGCCGGATCGACGGGGAAAAAATCGCGCCGATAGCGCCTGTTGGTGAGGCGCAGTTTCCCGTGTGAAGTAAACAGGGTCGCACTGCGCGCATAGCGTGTGGGGATGACACAGTCAAACATGTCCATGCCGCGCTCAATACTCTCGAGTATATCTTCAGGTAACCCCACCCCCATGAGATAACGTGGCTTGTGCACAGGCAGGTAGGGTTCGGTATATTCCACCACGCTTTTAAGCAACTCCAGCCCTTCTCCGACACTTACCCCGCCCACGGCATAGCCGGGGAAATCCATGCTGGTGAGCTGCTCAGCACATTCGCGCCGGAGATCCGGATAAACACTCCCCTGTACAATGGCAAACAGGGCCTGATCTGTGCGCGTATGTGCCTCTTGACACTCACCCGCCCAGCGCAGGGTTTTCTGGATTGATTTCTTGGCGTAGTCGTGGCTGGAGGGGTAGGGTATGCACTCGTCAAAAGCCATGATAATATCAGCACCAAGCTCGTTCTGGATATGGGTGGCTTCGCGGGGTCCGAGGAAAACATCCTTCCCACTGATTTCGTGGCGGAAGTATACCCCGGTATCAGTAATCTTTTTATGCGGCAGCGAGAATACCTGAAATCCACCACTATCGGTAAGGATCGGTTTGTCCCAGTGCATGAATTTGTGCAGACCGCCGGCTTTTTTGACCAGCCCCTCACCGGGTTTAAGATGAAGATGGTAGGTATTGGAGAGGATGATCTGGGCTCCGGTTGTTTCCACCTGATCTGGTGTCATTGCCTTCAGGGCCCCGTGGGTTCCTACCGGCATAAAAATGGGGGTTTCGATAGTGCCATGCGGAGTCTGGAGACGCCCGCGTCTGGCGCGGGTATGTTTGTCGGTATGTAAGAGGTCGAACTTGAACATGATAGGAAGTGTCCTGATTTATGGATAATAAGAGATGTTTTGGATTGGAATCCCGAGGTTTCTTCAATAGTGATGCGCAGATTAGCAAAAGGGTTTGAATAAAGCAATCGACTCGCGTTGCTCATATTCTCAGACCTGCGTAATTGAGCGCGCTCGGTTTGAACTGCAGGCAGGCATACATAATGTTGACACAGCATAACCCCCTCATACCCCTACTCTTGCAGGCTGAATTTGCCCAGTTGCACTTCGAATGCCGGATGGGGGAGTCGGTTCACATAGACATCTCAACCATTCTGCGCCTGCGTCGCCGTTTGCGCACAGCTGCGCAGGAGATTCTGCGCGACAGAGAAGGGGTGTTTAAACCTCTGTTTGAGCCCCCGCTTTCTACTGATCCTGTGGCACTTAAGCGCTACCAGAAAGGAGCTCCTGCATTTGTATTAGTGCCGATGTCCATACGCCAGGGGGATTACAGGGCCGGAGAACTGTTCACTTTTGAAGTTCGTCTGTTTGGAAATATTGCAGAGCTTGCCCCGGGTCTGATTGAGGTATTTGCAGCTCTGGGAAAGACAGGATTACGCCTTGATGCAGGGAAGTATACCCTGAAGTGCGTGTTCGCAAGCGATGCCGGGGAAGACAGGATTCCTGTGTGGCATGAATCCGGCGGAAACCAGCTGCATAACATCCCCCGTCTTGATCTGGGCTGGTGGCTCGGGGGTCAACCTCAGGCATGTGATCTGCTGGAACTGAAATTTATCACTCCGGCACGCATTCTCACTCACGGGCGTCCCCTGTTCAATCCTGATCTGGGTCAGCTGTTTCCATTCGTTCTGCGCAGGGTTACCGCTATGCTTTATATCCACTGTGGGGTAGAGTTGGATCCAGTTGATTTCGAACTGGCGTATGAAATAAATGGCTGGAGTTGTGAGGATAACAACCTCCATTGGTATGACTGGCGCTATCTACACGCTGAATCGGGGCGATCCAAACCCCTTGGGGGTATTTGCGGCACTCTGCGTGTACAGGGCGATGTCACAGGCCCCATGTTATCTATGCTCCAGTTGGGGAGTTTACTGAACCTGGGCAAGAATGCAGCCTACGGTGTCGGAGCATACTCCATTGAGTATATGAACCCGGAAAGCATCAAGCAGAATTTATTCCTTGGAGAAATTGCCTATGAAAAAAACTGTGTGGGAAGAGCGTGAGAAAGCCTTTGAAGACAAGTATTTTCGCGACCTGGAGCGAGAACAGCTGCGCAAATTGCGGGAGAAAAATGCACAGCAGGAAGATAGGCATAATGTTGACGATGTCTCTGATTCTTCCACAGAAGAAACGAGAAAGGGTACCCAGAAGTCTTTTTCCACAAATAGCCAGGGCTATTCCCCTTCAAACGATTGAAAATCTGCCCTCGACCAGTCGGCTTTTCGCTTAGATGCATAAAGTATGACAGGCTCCGGGGGAAAATGCGTAACGTGGACTTTTTATTGATTATTTTGCCGTTTTAACGTAATAATACTCTCAGTTCTCTTCGGATTTGCAGCTGTTCGGGAGCAATAAAGCACGAGCCTGGTTGCATATGCCTGGCCTCCAACTGATTGTTGACGCCGATTATGGCAATCGTAAGCTGGCTGGATAACCTGATTGTATGTATGGCTACGCTTGGACTGGTTTTTTGGTTAACGCAGAATCGAATGGACGTTCCAGAGGGGGGTTATATGGGGCAGATTATATTTGTATTATTGGTCGTAGGCGGTTTAGGGTATTTTTTCTACCGTCAGATGAGTGCTGGTCCAGCGCAATCTGACTCTGCCTGGGCGCAAGATGACAATTCTGAAATCGCTGCGGGCAAAACACAAATCGATACGGATGCTGACGCGCAGAATGTGCTTGATGCACAGATTATCGATCTGGTGTCCCGTACGCCCGGGATTCTCCAGACAGAGCTCTATTCGAGTTTTCCGGACGAAAAACGTAAAACCCTCCAGGCCGTGCTGTTGCAGATGGATCGGGATGGAGCATTACAGCGCGAGCGCGAAGGATCATCGTATCGACTCTTTGTTACCTGAACTTTGCCTCTTGTAATATGTTCCTGCGTAGGATTGATCCGGGCTTGCAATCTTTTGCTTGGTGTATTCTGTTAAGTCTCATATCTATTGCGTATGCGGTGGCCTTAATTCCGCTCGCGAAGAGCGCTTGTATCCTCGATGTGAATATCTCTTCCCTCTATCCTGATGCTTCCTTCAGAAGCGAGCTTGCCCAGTAGGCGCGAAAATGTTTCTGCCGTAGTGCCCAGGAGCAGGGCCACTTCCCCTTTTGCCGCCGGCAGGCGAACTTGTTTACTCCCCTGTTTTTCACTCAGCGCCAGGAGGTAGTTAATAAAGCGCTGCCGGATATCACTCAGAGTCAACTGTTCTACCATCCCCAGCAGGTATTTGATGCGTTGTGACAGGGCTCCGATAAACTGCATGGCTGCAGCGGGGTTGCTCTCTATATGGCAGAGGATCTTCTGCGCATCAATGGCGAGGAGTTCACTCTCTTCAAGTGCAATAGCGCTCACCGGGTAGCGGCGTTGAAGCTGGAGCAGAATTTCAGCAAAATATTCTCCGCTATCCAGCAGACGAATTACGGCTTCTTTTCCATCTTCGGTGGCACGAAACAGCTTTATCTTCCCTTTGGCAAGGAAGTAGAATTCGGAACCCTGATCTCCCTCATTGAAGAGTAGTTGTTTTTTCCCCGCTCTTACTAAGCGGCTACTTTCCTCCACCAGAGCGCGATGCTGGGACGTTGTCGCAGGACCAAAAAAAGCCTGCATGAACATGTTTACAGCGTTGTCCTTATTCAATATCATCTCCGCTTTGCTTTTTGTTTTCGGGAGGTTCCAGCATGACAAGTGCCTGCTCTGCGGCATGTACAAACGAATCAAGGTTTACCCTGGCGCTAATTTCTTCGGGGAGATGTTCCAGGCTGGACTGAAAGCGTTTTGCCGCACTCAGGGCGTTTTTGATGTCGGTGTATTCCTTGATCTCGGATGGTGCCTGTTCGCGCTTCAGGTCGCGCACGGTCCGGGCAAGTTTGGGATGCGCTAAAGTGCCGGAAAACACTTGATGTTGAAGAGATTGAAGCTCTTCCTCCTCCATGAGCGCTTCGCTATTGATCTGCTCCAGCAGATTCAAGCTGCGATAGTCGGGCATGGGTACAGGGTTTTGGGGATCGGAAAGTGTCGTGGGGTTGTGCTCTTTGAGATAGTGGTAGGCGTGCGTGAGCTTGTCTGCAGTCTGGCGCCGGATACGGATCTCGCGCGCGCAGTAGTCGGCAAAATCGGTGTATCCCCACTCCTGGTAAAGCTGAGCATGACGCACTTCGCTAAGCAATTGTCCCAACTCCACCCATGAAGACTTGAACTGTTTGGCGCTGTGGAGGATAGTGTAGCGGGTAGATCCGGGTTCCACCTGCTTGAGCAGGTTATCTATGAATTCTTCTGCTTTTGTTGACACTGTTTGCGCTCGCTGCAAAATATTGAATGTTGGTTGTGTTTTATGAAATCCACGCGGATGGTAGCATATCTTCCTCAGCACGGGAAATGGGTTGTATCCGCATGTACATAAACGATAGGAAATTTTTCTATGACGACAAAGAGATGGAAGCGCTGTGTGGTTGGTCCTCAAACAGAGCAGATGCTAAAACTCGGACATCTATGGATTATTCGGGATCGCTTTACCGATCAGTGGCCTCCGGGAGCAAGTGGGGAGCGTATCGCACTCCATGGCGGGGACGGAACGTTGCTCGCATATGCGTTGCGCGATGATGACCGCAGAATTGTAGCGCGGGTTATCGGTTGGCCCCCCAGGGAGAAAGCGCCCCGCTTGGATGAAGAGTGGTTCCATGTGCGATTAGAGGCTGCACTGAGGTTGCGCCATATACATATAGATCTGGATTTGACTGATGCGTACCGCTTGGTTAATGCCGAGGGGGATTTGCTCCCCGGTTTAACCGTGGATATATATGGCGAATTTATCATGTTGCAGCTTTACAGTCACATGTGGGAGCCGTTCCGGGAGCCTTTGGTACAAGCGCTCCAGCGGTTGATACGCCCTCAGGGGATCTATGAAAAATTTCGCCCCCGCAAGACCCGGGCGCTGGAAAAGAAAGGAGACAAGCGTTACAGCTCGCTCCTCCTGGGACAGCAGGCCCCGAACAATTTACGGGTCAGAGAGAATGGGCTCCTGTTTGAAGTTAACATGAATCACGGCCTGCATACCGGTCTTTTTATGGATCAACGGCAAAACCGCAAGGATATTATGCCCTTTTGCGAAGGGAAGCGTATCCTGAATCTGTTTTCATTTACCGGGGCTTTTTCTGTGGTGGCCGCCGCTTCCGGGGCAGCTGAGGTGACGAGTGTGGATGCCTCGACCCAGTACCAGAATCGGGCGCGTAATAATTTTGAGATCAATCGCCTGGATTCACGTAGGCATCAGTTTATCGTGGGTGATTGTCACAAGGTTTTGGATCGGTTCGCGCAAGAGGGTAAAGGTTTCGACATGGTAATTATGGATCCACCGAGTTTTTCCACGGTGGGGAAAAACCGCTTTACTACCAGCGGCGGAACCGCGAACCTGGTTGCCGCCGCGTTGGATGTACTTGAGGAAGGGGGATGTCTGATAACCTCATCCAATCATCAGAAGGTTGATGTAGCAGAATATTTAAAAGAGCTACGCCGAGGGGCGCTGCAGGCAGCAACGTCCCTGCGCATTATTCAGACCAGTGGGCAGGGGCCTGACTTCCCGTTTCTGGTAACCTGCCCGGAAGGGCGTTATCTTAAATATGTGGTAGCAATCAAGGGGTAATTATTCAGTCGGGGCTTATGGCACCCATTCCAAGGGACACTTTGCGCCGTCCATGGCCGTTCGACTGTCGCCGTCCATGGCGACAGACGCCCTTTCCATGGGTACCACAAGCCCCTACCGATAGTGATGGTTAATAGTTGCAAACGGGAAAGCTTTTCAGGAAGCGGTTTCCACACTCGCATGCAGGATAGTTATAGGATCCTTGGGCACATCCTGATGGAAGCTGCGCGAAGTGGTGGGTTTTTTTTCAATCTCCTTTACCACGTCCATTCCCGTAGCAACTTTACCGAATACAGCATAGCCAAACCCTTCAGGGCTGGGCTCACGGTGGTCGAGGAACTGGTTATCTGAAACGTTGATGAAGAACTGGGAGGTGGCGCTGTCAATAACCTGAGTGCGCGCCATGGCAACCGTGCCGGTAGTGTTTTTAAGTCCGTTGTCGGCTTCGTTTTTGATAGGACGTCGCGGTTTCCCTTCACGCATTACGGCGTCCATTCCCCCGCTCTGAATCATGAAGCCGCGGATAACACGGTGAAATATTTTGCCGTCGTAATATCCATCATTTACATATTCAAGAAAGTTTTTCACACTGACAGGGGCGTCCTGGGGGTATAGCTCCAGGACAATATCTCCGGCACTGGTGTGCAGGCGTACCTTGGGGGTGGGGTTATCCATAGGCTTGGTTCTCCTTGCGGGTTCAATGAAAGGTATGGTTTTAAGAAACGCGTTTAATATAGCATATGTTCGCCCGAAAATAACTGTTTAATGACAGGTAGGCAGAAGATTAAATGCGTGGCTGTGAAGAATGCAGGTGAGCCAGAAAAACATTGCCCCGCAGAGTGTTCATGCTTATATTGTTAATCTCATAAGAGCCTGACGCTTTGAAGAGAGGGTAACCTCATTACATAGAAGAGATGATATGGCTTCAGATCCGGAAAACCCCAGCATAGTAAAAAATATTTTCACTGGTTATTTTATCCTCCTTCTGCATGTATTGCTCCTCGTGCTGCTGGGATTGTTTATCATTTTTTTCCGTGGGCTGGTGCAGTACATGCCCTGGATTCTAGGGGGCGGTCTTGTTCTCCTTGTATCCGCGCTGATATGGGCGTTTATGAAATTCAGACGCCAGCGCAATCAGGTGCAGCACATGCGCGCCCAGGGGAGAGGTGTTGAGCTCAGCCTCTTCGGGGGATTGGCTTCCATGCGTGTGGGTGGGAACCCCGGCCACGAAGGATGGAACTCCAATGCACCCCTGCAGCTTGAAGATCCTTCCACCTCGAGAACGCGCAGCCTGGAGCGCCTGATGGATATGTACAATCAGGAGCTTATTTCCCGGGAGGAATTTCTGCGTCTCAAGCAAGAGGTTTTGCAGGAAGATGGAGGTAAAACAGAATCCGAAGAGGCAACGGTTGTGGACCTGAAGCAAGATTCGCGCTGATATTTTGTTGAGATCGACTCTTAGAACTTGCCCGGTCCCGCGCTGGTCTGGTATAAACGCCAGCGCGCCTATCTTCGGGGTAGACTTCCGCAGGGAGGGCAACAGATACGGCCTGGTGACAAAAAACTTGCAATTTTTCCTATGCAGTGATAAACAACAGCGTCTTGAACGTCGGGGTGTAGCGCAGCCTGGTAGCGCACCTGCCTTGGGAGCAGGGGGTCGGAGGTTCGAATCCTCTCGCCCCGACCATATTATATTCAAGGCGCCAGTAGCTCAGCTGGATAGAGCATGTGACTTCTAATCACAGGGCCGGGGGTTCGAGTCCTCCCTGGCGCGCCATTTAAAATACGCTTCATTGAATAGGTGTTGACAATAAAAAGCAGAGTACGTAGTATCAGCCCCCGTTCTGTGGTGGGTGTAGCTCAGTTGGTAGAGCGCTGGATTGTGACTCCAGTTGTCGAGGGTTCAAGTCCCTTCACTCACCCCATTTAAATACCCAGACTCGATCGTCGATGTTCATTTAGGATCCAGCGGGCAACCGTGGGGGTTCGAGTCCCCCCTCTCGCACCATCAGCATACGTAGCTAGTTACATACTGATTCTGTGCATTCAACGGTTTTTGGCTCTTGCCCCTTTAAATGACAGTGCGGTATTGCTACCTTGCACTCAATTCATATTTACCCCCTGCATAAATAAATATAAATAGCTCACAGATCAATATTTAAAGAGAGGATCGCTACATGAATACCCAGGTAGAAGATTTAAGCCCGGTAAAAAAGAAGATATCTGTAGAAGTTGGCGCTGATGAGGTGACTGAAGAGATCACTTCGGTATATGCCAAAATTGCGCGCAATGCCAAACTTAAAGGGTTCCGTCAGGGTAAAGTGCCCATGCGTCTGGTCAAACAGTACTATGCCGGACAGATGGAGCAGGAAGTTATCGGTAAACTTATCAACGATACCTACTTTAAAGCCATTACCGATAACGATATTGCTGCCATCGGAGAGCCTGCCATTAAAGACAGTGGCGAGTTGGATGAGGGCAAAGCGTTTACCTACGAATTTCATGTAGAGGTCAAGCCCGAAATTGAAAATCCTGCCTATTCCGGACTGAACCTGAAAAAAGAGATCTATACCTTTGACGATTCTGTGGTTGATTCTCAGATCGAGCAGATGCTTGACTCCCGCACGCAAAATGAGGCAGTTGAGCGTGATGATGTGCAGCAGGGCGATTTTGTCACTATCGACTTTGAAGGCTTTATTGATGGTGAGGCCTTTGACGGTGGGGCCGCCGAAGATCACGAACTGGAGGTTGGCTCTGGTAGTTTTATCCCCGGATTTGAAGATAAACTCGTGGGGATGAAGCGGGGCGAAGAAGGTGAGGTGCAGGTTACCTTCCCCGAGGACTACGGTAGTGAGGAGCTGGCGGGTCAGGATGTGACCTTTAAAGTTACCATTAAAGAGATAAAAGCAAAGGTGGCACCTGAACTTACTGATGAACTGGCGCAGGAGTTTGGCGCTGATACAGTGGATGCTTTGCGCGAGAAAGTTGCCGAGAACCATGCCAAGCAGGAAAAGCAGCGGATCGAAGAGGATCTGAAAGAGCGCCTCATGTCACAGCTGGTTGAGCGCAACCCTATTGAGGTTCCGGAGTCAATGGTGGAACGTCAGCTTGACTTCATGCATCAGAATATAACCGGGCGTCTTAAATCCCAGGGGATGTCCCTCGAGATGATGGGCCTTACCGATGAGGCATTCCGTGCCATGTATCGTGATACAGCGGTAAAGCAGGTGCAGGGCAGTCTGATTCTTGAAGGTGTAGGAAGTGCGGAGAATATCTCGGTAGATGACGGCGAAATCGATGCGCGTCTGGAAGAAATTGCCGAGATGGCCAATGCCCCCCTTGAGGAAGTTAAGAAGTACTACGCTTCAGAAGATGCTAAGAAAGGGCTTCTGGCACAGATTGAGGAAGAAAAGGTTATTACATATCTCCTCGGGCAGGCTGAAATTCAGGATATAAGCAAGGAAGACCTCGAGAAGGAAAAGAATGAAGCCCAAGAGGAGCAGGAGTAGTTTATGAGTTTGGTTCCCATCGTAGTTGAGCAGACCGGGCGTGGCGAACGCTCCTATGATATATATTCACGTCTGCTCAAAGATCGTATTATAATGCTCAGCTCGCCCATCGATGATCAGATTTCTAATCTGATTGTGGCGCAAATGCTCTTTTTGGAGTCAGAAGACCCGGATAAGGACATTCACCTCTATATCAATTCTCCCGGAGGAGTCGTTTCTGCCGGAATGGCTATGTATGATACTATGCAGTACATCAAGGCCCCGGTGTCGACCATCTGTGTGGGGCAGGCGGCAAGTATGGGAGCATTGCTTCTCGCTGCCGGTGCGCCCGGCAAACGTTTTGCGCTACCTCACGCGAGAGTTATGATTCATCAACCCCTCGGGGGGTTTAAGGGCCAGGCATCCGATATCAGTATTCATGCGAAGGAGATTCTCTATCTGCGTGAGAGCCTGAACGAGATCCTGGTGCAGCATACGGGCCAGACCATGAAAAAGATTGCCGCAGATACCGAGCGCGATTATTTCATGGGAGCGCAGGAAGCCTGTGATTACGGTATCATCGATCGTATTGTAAAACGCGACGAGCAAATCGAAGAAAAAAAGAAATAATATTTACGGTTCCCACATCGGCTGCAACATGACCGGATCTTATCCGGCCTGACGGCGGAAGCATAAGAGTGTGTGAACCAGGAGGGATAATATGGATTCCGAAGATGTACGCAACCAAAATTTGACCTGCTCCTTTTGCGGCAAGTCCCAGGATGAGGTGAAAAAGCTCATAGCAGGTCCGTCCGTGTATATCTGCGATGAATGCATCGATCTGTGTCAGGAGATTATCGCTGAGGAGTTTGCTGAGTCAGACATAACTGATGATAAGAAGCTCCCGACCCCGATGGAAATTCTGCAGACCCTGAATGACTATGTCATCGGCCAGGAGCGTGCCAAGCGTGTGCTCTCTGTAGCTGTGTACAATCACTACAAAAGGGTAAAATATCTTGCCTCCAAGGGAGATGTGGAAATCCAGAAGAGCAATATTCTTCTTCTCGGGCCTACCGGCAGCGGGAAAACCCTGCTCGCGCAGACTTTGGCGCGGGTACTTAATGTTCCCTTTGCTATCGCAGACGCTACCAATCTTACTGAAGCCGGTTATGTTGGTGAGGATGTGGAAAATATCATCCTCTCTCTGGTTCAGGCTGCAGACTACGATATAGAAAAAGCTCAGCGTGGCATTATCTACATCGACGAGATTGATAAAATCGCACGTAAGAGTGAATCTCCCTCCATAACTCGCGATGTTTCGGGCGAAGGGGTGCAACAGGCACTGCTGAAGATCATCGAGGGCACCACCGCGAGTGTGCCACCCAAGGGGGGGCGCAAGCATCCTCAGCAGGAGTTTCTCAAGGTCGACACCTCCAATATCCTCGTTATTTGCGGGGGCGCTTTTGCCGGACTCGAGGATATCGTCTCCAAAAGAATTGGCAAAAAAGGAATTGGCTTTGGTGCAGATATTCAGTCCAGGGATGAGAAAGTCCAGGGCGAGTTGTTGGCCAAGGTAGAACCGGGCGATCTGCTGAAATTTGGTTTGATTCCTGAGTTCGTCGGACGCCTGCCGGTAGTTGCAACCCTCGAAGAACTGAACCAGAAGGCTCTTATCCAGATTCTGCAGGAGCCCAAGAATGCTCTGGTAAAACAGTACCAGAAACTTTTTGATCTTGAAGAAGTTGACCTCAAGTTTACTGGCGGAGCTTTGGAAGCGATAGCGCGTCTTGCCGCAAAGCGCAAAACCGGAGCACGCGGTCTGCGTTCCATCCTGGAGGAGACCATGCTCGACATTATGTTTGAAATCCCCTCACAGAAAGATGTAAAAGAGGTGGTTATCAGTGAAGATGTCGTGGCAAATAAGAGTGAGCCTCTAATTGTGTACGAGTGCGCTGAGACTGCCTCAGCCTGAGCGTAGCGTCGTAGACTGGATATTACATGACACCTGTAGAAAATCTTACGCCCGAAGAAGCTGAGGGAGCAGGGGAATACCCCCTGCTCCCTTTGCGTGATATTGTTGTTTTTCCCGAGACGGTAACCCCTCTCTTTGTCGGTCGCGTTCGCTCTATTGCAGCACTGGAACAGGCGATGGAAACAGAGCGAAAGATATTTCTGGTCGCGCAGAACGATCCTGAAGTGGATGACCCTGATGCCAACGATTTGTACAGCGTTGGTACCGTGGCGACCATCTCTCAGTTGATGAAGTTACCCGACGGAACGATCAAGCTTCTTGCCGAAGGGGTATCGCGCGCCCGCCTCATTGCGTATCATGAGATGGAGGCATATACAGCTGCCGAGGTAGAACAGCTCGACGAGACAAGAACCGATAATCTCGAAACCACGGCCCTGTGTCGCAGTGTACGGGAATTGTTTAACAGCTATGCCGGTTTGAGCACCAAGATCCCTGCAGAAGTGGTAACAGCAGTCGAGGCGGTAGAAGCACCGGGTCTCCTGGCTGATACCATTATGGCGCAGATCAGTGTCAGCGTAGAAGATAAACAGGAAGTTCTCGAACTCTGTGATGTGGAAGAGCGTCTCGAAGCCGTATTGCAGATTCTGGAGCGCGAGGAGGAGATCCTCAAGGTTGAGCAGAAGATCCGTAAGCGGGTTAAAGGACAGATGGAGCGCACCCAGAAAGAGTATTATCTCAATGAACAGATGCGTGCGATCCAGAAAGAGCTCGGCGATAAGGATGAGTTCAAGCAGGAACTTAAAGAGCTGGAAGCCAAGATAGAAAAAAGCAAGATGCCTGCAGCGGCCAAACAAAAGTCCAAGGCAGAGATGCGTAAGCTCAAGATGATGTCACCCATGTCTGCGGAAGCAACAGTGGTACGCAATTACCTGGAGTGCTTACTGGATCTACCCTGGAAGAAAACCACGCGTGACTGCAACGATATTGCCTTGGCGCATCGGGTGCTGGATGAAGATCATGCAGGGCTGGAAAAGGTCAAGGAGCGGATTCTTGAGCATCTTGCAGTTCAGCTACTGGTGAAAAAAATTAAGGGGCCAATATTGTGTCTGGTTGGTCCTCCCGGAGTGGGGAAAACCTCTCTGGGGCATTCCATTGCACGCGCAATGAAGCGCAAATTCGTGCGTATTTCTCTGGGAGGGGTGCGCGATGAAGCTGAAATAAGAGGGCACAGACGTACATATATCGGCGCAATGCCCGGCAAGATCATGCAGAGTATCAAGAAAGTGGGAGTGCAGAACCCCGTCTTTTTGTTGGATGAAATAGATAAGATGTCCATGGATTTTCGCGGCGACCCCTCATCGGCTATGTTGGAAGTCCTCGATCCAGAACAGAATTCTGCCTTTGGGGATCATTTTATCGATCTGGATTTTGATCTCTCTCAGGTGATGTTTGTCGCTACAGCTAACTCGATGCAGGGTATTCCAGCACCCCTGTTGGATCGTATGGAAATCGTGCGCCTTGAAGGCTATTCAGAAGAGGAAAAAATACAGATATGTAGGCGCCACCTTATCTTTAAGCAGGTGAAAGAGCATGGACTTGATCCGGATAAGTTCAATCTTTCTGATAATGCCCTGTCTGATATTATCCGACGTTATACCCGCGAGGCGGGGGTACGTGATTTGGAGAGGCGCATTGCCGCTATATGCCGTAAAGTAGCCCGTCAGGTGGCAGAAAATTCATCCCATACCAAGATCTGGAATATTGGAATCAATCAGATTGAGAAATATCTAGGGGTGCCGCCGTATACCTATGGACGTAAAGATTCTGTGTCGCGCTGTGGGATTGCTACCGGCCTCGCTTGGACGCCTGTCGGGGGAGATATCCTTATGATCGAGGTACTGGAATTCCCCGGCAAAGGAAAACTCAATGTAACCGGTAAACTTGGCGAAGTTATGCAGGAATCCGCCCAGGCGGCATATGCGTATATTCGCTCAAAAGCGAAAAAGCTTGAACTGTCGGAAGATTTTTATCGGAATCTGGATATACACATTCATGTTCCTGAAGGGGCAATCCCCAAAGACGGTCCTTCAGCGGGAATTACTATAGCTACAGCTCTGGCTTCTTCGCTCACCCATCGCCCTGTAGATGCAGCTTTGGGAATGACCGGAGAGATTAATCTGCGAGGTGATGTGCTCGCCATCGGAGGGTTGAAGGAGAAGCTTCTCGCGGCCCGTCGTGCAGGGTTGGAACGGGTACTAATACCTGCGGAAAATGAGCGCCATCTCGCAGAAATTCCTGCAGAAGTTAGGCGCGCCCTCGATATTAATTTAGTGGCACACATGGACGAGGTTCTGGCACATGCCTTGCTTGAGTAGGACGGTAGTGCGCATCTGCAAGCGATTTTCTCTGTGCATTTCATCTGAAATTCGTATAACATGAGTAATCGTTTCGGGTTGGTAATATTGGGTAACAAGATCGTAGGTTTGAAATCGGGTACTGAGCGGATTAGGCAATTAAAGAAGCTTGTTATGTTTCTTTAAGTCTGCTATTAGTACGAGGTATTTTAAAAAACAACAGATTTAGGAGGTTAGCTGTGACGAAAACCGAACTGGTAAATTCTATGGCGGAAAAGGCAGGTCTTAGCAAGGCGGATACAGAGAAAGCACTGAAAGCATTTGTTGATAGTGTGACAGATGCACTACAGCAGGATGAGAAGATTTCCCTGGTTGGTTTTGGAACTTTCAGTGTGGGTGAGCGTGCAGCACGTACCGGGAAAAACCCCCAGACCGGTGAAGCACTGCAGATTCCGGCCGCAAAGGTACCGAAGTTCAAGGCTGGCAAGGCTCTTAAGGATGCTGTCAACAGCTAAAATAAATAATTCGCACTAAACGCAATTATGTGCTTTACAACGTGCAAGGGATTTGGTATTTTCTGCGCCGTTGCTTAAGGCGAAACATGAATGATTTCGCTGTTCAAGAAGCTTTAATTGTAAATCTGAAGCAAGATATACCGATATGGGCGAATAGCTCAGCTGGGAGAGCATCGGTCTTACAAACCGAGGGTCACAGGTTCGAGCCCTGTTTCGCCCACCATATCGCGGGGCTGTAGTAGAGTCGGTTACAACACCGGCCTGTCACGCCGGAGGTCGCGGGTTCGAGTCCCGTCAGCCCCGCCAGTAACAATACAAAAAGGGAGTGGCTTACGCCGCTCCCTTTTTGTATTGGTGCTTTTCTGTCAGTAGCTCCAGCTATTAATCTATGATGCTTTCGCAAAAAATCATAAGATGGCTAAGCAAAAATTTCGACCTACAAGGCCTGGTGGTTTTTCAGGGGCGAAGGCATACATCAGGTATGTGGAGGTCCTGAAAAAACGCCGTAACGCCGAAGGGCGGACTTTTTGCGACGCCATCAATCTATCATCCCCTGCAGGTGTTCAATATAACTGCTAACACTACCCCG
>JAIVHC010000081.1 GCA_020201305.1 Geobacteraceae bacterium | reverse complement strand
ATCGCCCAGCTCTGCGCCTCATCCATGTGCAGGTTGATATCCCGCAGCGCATGTACCGCACCTCCGCCGTGGGCATAGGTGCGTGCGGCGTCCTTCAGTTCTATGAGCGCCTGCTGTTCCATTCAGCGACCCTGCCCCAGGGGCGGGTTGAGAAGGACACGCTCTTTCTCCTTCACACCCTCAAGTATCTGAACATGGTGGGCGTTGGCCGCGCCGATCTGAACCGGGGTCCGCATCGGTTCTCCCTTTGGCTCCACCTTGTACACATATGCATGTCCCTGCTCCATCACCACCGCCTGCAGGGGGACAAACAGTGCATCCTCAAGCTCGGAATGAATGATCTCCACCGCACAGTTCATACCGGAGCGCAACTGCTCATGTTCGCGCTCGAGGCTGATATCCACACTGAAGAGTTTCAGATCCGGATTGAGCCACGCGCTCGTTGCATCAGGCAGCACCCCGATATGGGTGACTTTGCCTTTAAATGTTTCCTGCGGGAGGGCATCGACGCGCACGAGGGCACGCTGCCCCACTTTAACCTGCTGCAGATCCGACTCATGGATCTTGGTTTCCACCGCTTTAGCCTTCGAAGAGGGAAGATAGATCAACTCCTGACGCTCGCGCACCTCCTGCCCTTCATCCAGGGGCTCCACATTACCGCGCCAGCTCGCCTTGGTGGAGGTGGCATACACCACCATCCCCTCCTGGGGTGCGCGGATGCGGGTTTTACTGATTTCGGTTTTAATCTTTTTCAGACGCGTGCGACTCTGCTCCAGCACCGCCTCTTTCGCTTTCAGGCTCGCTTCCGCCTGCACCACATCCGAGCCGGCTTTGCGCTTGATGCGCTCCAGCGCCATGGAGGTACGTTTCACCTCCGCGCGCAACTCCTTGAGCCGGCGCGGGTAGTTATACTCACGCAGCAACTCCAGCTTTCCGCGGCTCAGGTTAAGATCCAGGCGTGCTTTCTGTGCCGCAAGGGCATCAGCCTGGAGTTCGGTCTGGGAGAGAAACTTCTCTTCAAACAGCACCTCCGACCACTCATGGCGCTCTTCCGCACGGCGCAACTCCTCCTCGCTCACGGCAATACGTGCGCGCGCTTCATCCACCGCAGCGGGATATTCGCCCTGCGCATACTTTTCCAGATCCACGCGTGCAAACTCCAGCGCGAGTTGTGCCTGTTCCACATCACTTTGGGCCTGGTTTTTCACCACGGCGAGATTTTCGCGCGCCTGAATATAGTCCGCTTCGTCATTCTGCACCCGGATCTGCTGTTCCACCAGGCGCTCCTCAAGGGTACTCGCATCAAGCTCTATGAGGAGATCACCTTTCTGCACCATGGTGCCCTCATCAACCAGAGAGAGGATGGTGGTACGCCCCTCCATGGTATTACTGATCACCACCTGATCACTCGGCTTGATGGTTCCATCGGTGAGGACATTGATGGTCAACGCGCCACGTTTCACCGCAACACTCACCCGTTGCCCTTGTGCGCTGTTTTCCTCAAACTGCGGCCAAAGCCAGAGTATCATTCCCCCCAAGATGAGGAGCAGGGCTATACCAAGGAGGCGACGGTTACGCCACCACGGCGGGGGAGTAGAATCCGATTGTGCGGAAATCCGAGTCACGCGCTGTTATCCTTTCGCATCTATTTGTTGGTTCTGCTGGATATAACTATTCAACCTTATCGGACGTGAGTTGGCTGTGCCCATTTCAAGGGCATTTGTCGCCATGGACGGCGACAATGAGCCCCACGGATGGGTTTATGCGTCCCTTGAAATGGGCATAGCCAACTCTCTTCTCAAGCCGTTACGTTTGAATATAGGGAACAAGAAGCACCCCATCGTAGTCAAGTCTCAACTCCCCTGCATCGCGTTTGAGGCGCAGCGCCGCAATCAGATACTCAACCTGCGCCTGCACCAGGGCATTGTCTGCCGCCACCAGCGCATCCTGTGCTTCTAGGAGATCACGCATCTGAATCCGCCCCGCCTTCAGAAACAGCCCGGTACTCGCGACCCGGCGCTTTGCCACCTTCACCGCCTGTTCCTGAATCCGGATGGTCTCCAGCGCTTCGCGCATCTGCCCCCACGCATTGCGTACCTGGTACTTGATCTCATCTTCCAGCCCCGCAAGGCTGCGCAGCTGTTGTTCGCGCGCCAGAATCGCACGTCGCAAAGCGACCGTTTCGGCACGGCGCTCAAAGGGAAGATCGAGACTCAGCAGCGCAGAGTAATTACCGCGATGAGGTTTTAGCTCTGCATCATCTGCCGTCGCCGACGACAGGGTGCGCCCCTCCCCTGCACTTCCGCGTCCAAGCAGGGTGGCTTCGGCACGCAGGCCATCCGCAGCCACCATGATGGCACGTTCGCTATCGTCAAGGCGATCGCGACTTACCTTGAGGTCCCGGCGCTGCCCCAGTGCGGTCGTGAGCAACTCGCGCGGAGGGGCCTGATCGCTGTAGGTGGAATCATCCCCCATCGGTGTTGCACTGATAACATTCTGGAGACGTTCGAGTTCCGTATCGTCGAGAGACACCTCAGCATCGGGGGGTAACCCCAGCAGAATCCGGAAACGGTCAAGGCGCTGGCGACTGTTCTGGCGCGCCCTTACCCAACTGCGCCGCGCGCGCAACTCATCCTGCAGGGCCTGGTCCACCTGAATCCCCGGCAGACGCCCGGCCTGGGCCATGCGGGTGGCACGCTCGCGTGCTTCGATCAAACGTTTGTAGTTATCCCGCGCGGTGCGCACCTGATTGTTGCTCTCCAGCACCTGCATGTACTCCGTAGCAATATCAACCGCAAAGGTGCGGCGGTAACGCTCGAAGTCCCACATCGCATAGCGCAGATCACGCTGCGCCTGGATGCTCGTATCCGCAACAATACCGCGTGAAACCACGCGCTCGCCACTGAGGAGTTGCACCAGATCGAGACCGGCCGCGAGGGTAAAGGAGATCCCGTTCTTAAATAGTTGCTCCAAACCGCCATCAGCTGCGTGAGTCAAGCCCGTGCGGCGCTCCGATCCGCGGTTATCCGTGCTCCACATGGTAGAGAGAAGACCATCCCAGGTGGTACGAAAGCGCTCCTCCTCCAGGTCAAGTCCCAGCGCGGCATCGAAGACACGCTCCTTTTGTTCCTGAAATTCGCGACTGTACTGGGCCGCAACCTGCAGCGCATCCACGAGTGAGAGCACCGGCGCCCGGTCTTCTCCCTCCAGTGCAGACAAGCCTCCGGTATCTGCCTCACTGTAGACCGGAAAATATTCCGCCCTCGCTTCCGCTTCCCGCCCCTGGTCTCCGAGGAGGCGCTCCCGCAAAGTGCGCCGGGTGCTGGTCAGGTTGCGGTAGAGCGGATTCTGCATATCCTCACCGCTCTTGCGCCCCTGCACTTCCACGCTCCGCTGCACGGCGGCATCCACCGCCTCCAGACGACTTACCGCACTCTGGCAGCCGCACAGGCACAGCACTATCCCCACCATTCCTGCACGCAGGAGTGGTGGGGGTATGGAAGGGGACTCCGCTCTCGAATGATACACAAATGAAATTGCTGAAATTATACCAAGAATCACAACTATGATGGATGAAGCGGGCATGCACCAACCCTGTAGCAAATACGTGAAACAACAGAAGAGCCGCATGTCTAATTAAATACAGTGCACAATAAAGACTCTCGCATAAAGACTAGTTATGCTCCCTATTGTGCCCGTATTGGGTTTTATCTGAAAGGATTATTTTGGGCAAGTGTTACTCTGGGAAGTAACCTCCACAGCACCCCAGGATGCCGAAGATAAAACCAGCCTTAACAGCGAGAGTCAATCATCCAGGATCAGCTTTATCCAGTCCAGATCACGAATGAGGGGCAGGCCACTCCATTGACGGAGAACCACAGCGAAGTGCCGCATAGCTAAGCGACCGCTACAAAGAACAGCGGATGGTTTCACAGCAAGTTTTTCATCACCACCCCGCCTCGATCAAAACAACAGGTAGGTGGCGTATCCTGCAACCATCGCCATGGCAAAGATGACGGCCACAAACGCTGCTAAAAGTTTCATTGTGAACAAAGAGCGCAACAAAATCAGCTCGGTCAAACTGGCTCCGGCACTACCGATGATTAACGCCAATACCGTTCCGGCATCGACGCCCTTGGCCATTAACGCCGCTGAAATCGGTATAACAGCTTCAGCCCGAATATACAGCGGTACGCCAATGACAGCAGCAATCGGGATGGCGAAAGGATTATTCTGGCCTGCATACTGCTCCAAAAGTCCCGTGGGCATGAAACCATAGATCACGCTGCCAATCGCAATACCGATTAGCAGATACGGTAACACGTCGACAAAGTCCGACCAGGCTTCCCGCCATACGCCGCTGTACTTCCCTTTTTGGGCAGCAGACGCAGTGGGTTGCGCATCACAGCAACTACTGGGCGGAACACTTATCGTTGCACCTGTATCGCAACCACTGCATTCACAACTGGATACCGTAGGCGCTGTGCTGCACTGGTTTTTTGACGCACTACATCCGGTCGTCTCTTGTGCCTCTGTTCCCCGCACATAGCGCTCGAAGCCAAGCGTATGCAGCAACCAGCCGGCAGCCAGTGAGACCAGGAAAGCTGCGAGCACGTAAATGGCGGTGAGCGTGAGCCCGAAGGTGGCTGCAAGCAGAGCAACAATAATGGGGTTCAACAGCGGAGACGCAAAAAGAAATACCATCATCGGCCCAAACCCGGCACGCGCACGAATCAAGCCTTTAAGCATGGGGATAGTCGAGCAACTGCAAAAAGGCGTAATAGACCCCAGGGCAGCGGCGAGAAAATAGCTCCGGCGCCGGTTGGAGCTCAACAATGCTTCCACTTTGGATGGCGGAATATGACGTTGAAGAACCCCCACCAGAAGGCTTATACCAAGGAATAAGATCGAGAGCTCGACAGCAAGGAAGGCGAACATGCTAAGAGTGTCTTGCATTTGTGATGACATTTTATTCTCCTGTATTTCTAGATATATCGAAACAACAAAAATACAATAGTTGCGCTTTTTCGTTTTGTCAACTATTATTCTAGAAAAATCGAACAGTTGTCTGGAGGATGTTATGCACCACGAGAAGGTAGCAGCCAGCTTAGCTGAGCTAGGGAATAGTCACCGCCTGGCGGTGTTTCGCTTCCTGGTCAAGGCTGGACATGACGGGGCTTCCGTCGGAGAGATACAGAGAGAGTTGG
>JAIVHC010000011.1 GCA_020201305.1 Geobacteraceae bacterium | reverse complement strand
GTGAGCGGCATGTTGCGCCGTGCCGAGTGGTATCGCTCCAAGCCCGCTGATGAAACCTTCGAACTCGATCAGTGGCATATCAACCTTGACAACGGTGAAGCCACTGACTCCTCCACCACATTTACCCTCACCGAACTGGAATTGCGCATGCTGCGCCTTTTCATTGAACATCAGGGGGAAGTGCTGTCGCGCGGTTTTTTGCTCAAAGCGGTGTGGGGGATGGCGCCCGACACCGAAACCCGGACCCTGGACAACTTCATCGTACGCCTGCGCAAATACTTCGAAGCCGACCCGGCTCACCCGCATCATTTTGTCACGGTACGCGGGAGGGGATACCGCTTTTGCGCCTGATGGAGTAAAAGCGGTTGCATAAGCGCAGATCTTCCCTATAATTGACACAGCGTTCTATTTCTGTAACTATTCACACAACAGGTAGCTGCAATCTTAGGCAGTTACCCCCCTTTTTGCATTCAACTACAGGAGGTTTATTACATGAAAGCCGTATTAATGGATGGATTCGGCGGCACGGAGGTACTCTCGGTGGGCGAGGTGGACAAGCCCTCCCCCAAAGCCAACGAAGTCCTGATAAAGGTAGCCGCTACAAGTATCAACCGCCCGGACCTGGTACAGCGCGCCGGCAACTACCCGCCCCCTGCGGGGGATTCTGAGATTCTCGGACTCGAGGTTGCGGGAATTATTGAAGAAGTAGGATCAGAGGTGAAGGACTGGGAACCCGGGGATCGGGTTATGGCTCTGGTTGGAGGTGGCGGTTACGCCGAGTATGCAGTGGCTTATGCCTACCACTTAATGCCGATTCCGGAGAGTATGAGCTTTTCCGAAGCTGCCTGTGTATGTGAAAGCTACATCACCGCGTTTCTGAATGTATTCATGCTCGGCGAGCTCCAGGACGGACAGACCGCAATCCTCCACGGTGGGGGCGGCGGGGTCAACACCGCGGGGATTCAACTCTCTAAAGCGCTTACTCCAACTACAAAGCTCATCGTCACTGCAAGCACCGAAAAGCTTGAGCGTGTGAAGAAGCTCGGGGTTGATCTGGTAATTGACTACACCAAGACCCCGGACTTTACCGACGTGGTGAAGGAATTTACGCAGAAGAAGGGTGTAGATGTCATCCTGGATCATGTGGGCGCTAAATACCTCGGCCCCAATATGAAATCCCTGGGCTATAAGGGCAAACTGATCGTTATCGGTATTATCAGCGGCATCAAGGCGGAATTGAACCTGGCTCTGATGATGGTTAAGCGCCAGCAGATCATCGGCTCGGTACTGCGTTCACGCCCGGTGGAGGAAAAAGGGCAGATTATTGCCGAATTCTCCCGCCGCGCGCTGCCGAAGTTCGCAGATCGTACCATTGTCCCCATGATTGAGCGCGAGTTCAGCATTGATGAAGTTGCGGATGCGCACCAGATGATGGAAGATGATAAGCACTTCGGCAAGATTGTGCTTAAAATAGCTGATCTATAGAAAAGCAACGTAGCACACCGGGCGCGCACCCAAGGGTGCGCGCCTTTTCTTTTTCTAACGGGTCGGAGTGCAACCGATCTCCTTGAGTTTCTTGAGCATTGCTGCTTTATCTACCAGCTTGACCACGTAGGCGTCACACAATCCCTTAAATGCGGTAACGATATTTTTAGGATCATCCAGAGCGCTGACCATCATCACCTTTGCTCCGCGGCTGGAAGTGATGCCGCGCTCCTCTTCCAACACACGGATACGCCGCAACGCTTCAAGGTCATCAACCTGCGGCAGTAGCCTTGAACTCAGGTTCAGAATTCTCTTCGGGCATCGTCATTTTCCTATATCTCTGCGGGGGTAAGTCCTTTGGGAAGCAGCATCCACATCCGTCCCGGATACTTCATCGCCCCGGCATGCCAGCCGGCTTCAGCGCCGACGCCCCAGAAGAAGTCACCCCGTACCCTGCCTTTGATGGCACCACCGGTATCCTGTGCCACCATGAGGCGCTGCAAGGGTCTGTCTTCACGCGGCCAACGTGTATCAACATATACCGGAGCCCCCAGGGGCACATAGCTGCGATCCACTGCGAGACTGCGCCGCGGCGTCAGAGGCACGCCCTGGGCTCCCGGAGGGGTTTGGGCCGCCATGGATTGGGGCGTAAAAAATACATAGCTGGGATTTTCATTGAGGAGGGTATCAATCTTATGCGGATTCTCTCTTCCCCAGCGTGCAATATTCTGCATCGACATCTGGTCACGGGTCATCTCATTGCGTTCGAGCAGCAGCTTGCCGATGGAGCGATACGGATGGCCATTCTGATCCGCATAGTTGATCATCACCTTGCTCCCATCCGCAAGATTGACCCGCCCTGAACCCTGGATATGCAGGAAAAACAACTCCACCGGGTCGCGTACCCAGAACAGCGGATCAGCGTCCATCCGCGCCGGCTCTGCCTCAATGGCGGCGCGATCCCAGTAGGGCACCACTCGCCCAGCCTCGACACGCCCGCGCAGACGGTATTTTCCCAGTTCCGGATATACCGAAGCCAGGTCGATCACAAGCATATCGTCGGGGCGGGAAAAGATAGGATGACGATAGGCAGCATCAGGTTCACGCCGCGCATCGATGTCGGGTACATAGTAACCAGTTATGGTCCCTTCCCTGCTCTCATCGGCGTTCTGAAGTTGCCAGGGGTTGAAGTTGTCCTCAAAAAAGGTGCGGATGGCATCCGGCTCATGTCCCACGGCCACCGCGCTCACACATACATCTTTCCACTTCTCCCGGTATTTGAGTGCGCTACAGCTGTACTGGAAAGCCTGCAGTGCCTCGGCATGGTTGTCCTCCTCCCACCCGGGGAGTTGTGTCCAACTGCTCTGGAATGCTGCCGACGCATCCTCTATCCCTTCAGGTTCAGGAGGCGGAGCGCAACCACCCATGCAGAGCAGCACTGATATGAGAACCACAGCAATACGGAATGCTCTCCATGGAGATACTTTAAGCATGTTAGGGGATCCAGTCTCTGCCTTCATCGCTTTTATCTTTGTCCTTCTGAAAACCTGCATCACTACATCATATCCAGCGGATCCACATCGAGTATAAGATTTACCTGCTTTGGCAATCGGGCGTTAAATTCAGGCAACCGCTCCAGCACCTGACGCAGGGGGTAGCGTTTCGCCGCCTTGAGCAACACCTGAACCCGAAAGCGATTGCGCAGCCGAAACAGCGGACAGGGAGCGGGGCCGAGGATCTCTACTTCGGTGTGGAGCTGGAGCTGCTGGCATAAATGTTCCGCACTCTTCTCCACCTCGGCGCGATTCAGACCCGAGCACACCATATTCACCAGATAGCCGTAGGGAGGGTAGCCGAGCATTTCACGCATGGGGAGTTCCAGGCGGCAGAATGCGTGGTAGTCATGCTGCAGAGCGCATTCCAGTGCCGGATTTTCCGGCGAGCGGGTCTGGACCAGCACCCGCCCGGGCATGGAGCCGCGCCCCGCACGTCCCGCCACCTGCGCCAGGAGCGAAAAACAGCGCTCGGCGGCTCTGAAATCGGGGAAGTTCAGCGCTGCATCGGCATCAATCACCCCCACCAGGGTAACACCGGAGAAATCATGCCCCTTCGCGATCATCTGTGTTCCCACCAGGATATCCACACTCTGACTTTCCATCTGATCCACCAGACGTTGCTGCGATCCCTTGGTGCGGGTGGAGTCGCGATCCATGCGCGCAATGCGCGCCGCAGGGAAATGCTCCTGCAGGGTTTGCTCCAACTGCTCTGTTCCCACCCCCTGGGGCTCAATGGTAGCCCCGCCACATGCGGGGCAGGATTCACTGGGAGCTTCAGTATAGTCGCAGTAGTTGCATTTCAGCAATGTCTGACTTCGGTACCAGGTAAGGGTGATATCGCAGTTGGGACAGCGGAACGTGGTACCGCAATCGCGGCAGATCAGATAGGGGGAATAACCGCGCCGGTTGAGGAGCAACAGCGCCTGTTCTCCTGCCTCCAGGGTCTGCTCCAGAGCACCGAGAAGTTTTTCTCCCAGCACACAGGGCTGCTTGATCCCACTCAGATCCACTACTTCAACCACGGGCATGGGGCGCTCCATGGCACGGTGGGTGAGGCTTAGAAGGGTCATGTGCCCATCACGTGCACGGGCGAAACTGGTCAGCGCCGGTGTTGCGCTCCCCAGCACCACGGGTATCTGCAGCATCTGCCCGCGCAGCAGCGCGATATCGCGCGCATGATAGCGCAGCCCCTCTCCCTGTTTGTAACTCTCATCGTGTTCTTCGTCCACCACCACGATCCCGAGGCGCTGCAGGGGTGCAAATACTGCCGAACGCGCCCCGATCACGATGTCAATGCGGTTGTGGTTGATCTCACGCCAGATATCGTGGCGCTCCGCCACACTCATGCCGGAGTGGAGAATGCCGATGCGAACCTCCTGATGTTCAAAGCGCGCACGGAAGCGCTTTACCAGCTGCGGCGTCAAGGATATTTCCGGCACCAGCACCAGCGCCTGCTGCTTCAAATGCTGCACCACGTGGGCAATAGCATGGAGATACACCTCTGTTTTACCGCTTCCGGTTACGCCATGGAGCAGGAATGGGGCAAAATCTCCATTCTCGCCGCTTTGCGCACAGATAGCTTCTACCGCAGAAGCCTGCTCCGGGGCAAGTTGCGGGGCTGCATCCGGCACAACATCCAGCCCTGCAAAGGGATCGCGGCTGGTGCTGCTCACGTGGCGCTTCACTAAACCCTTCTCCTCCAGGCGTTTAAGGGGTGCATGGGGCTGGGGAAAGCTGGCGCGGAGATCCTCCATACGCGCCTCCCCCTGCGTGCGAATAAAATCAAGAAGCGCCTGCTGTTTTGTCCCGCGCACCTCGCCTTCAGCTTCGCCGGGGCGATAAGATATCTCCTGTTTCTCTGCGGGGGGATTCTGCTGCGTAAGTCCTGCCGGGAGTGCGGTCTTCAGAGTCAATCCCAGGGGATGGACATAATAGGTGCTCACCCGTTGCATAAATGCAACACTCGCAGGGTCCAGGGCGGCAACCTCCCGATCCAGGCAGGCACTAACAGGTTTGAGTTCCCACTTCTGCTCTTGCAGAGGATGGAGCGAAATCACCACTCCGATGGCAGTGCGCCGCCCGAGTGGCACCTGTACCCGCACGCCGGGATGCACCTGCGCGCTTAGCTCTTCCGGAACCGCATAGCTTAGAGGGTTTGGGAGCGGGGCAAGCAGCGCGACTTCCGCAACCATGGATCCAGGTGCAATATCTGCGGGAATAGTATCTGCTGTCGCAGGTCTTGAGGGCCGGGGGTCGCTCACGTGCGCAATTCTCCGTCACTGAAATGCTTGCGGGTGAGGCGCACTACCAGTCCCGACAATCCGACGAGGCCGATAAGATTCGGGATCGCCATGGCGCCGTTCATGGTGTCGGAGATATCCCACACAAAGCCGATCTTCTGCAGGGCGCCCCAGGCAATAACCAGACAGAACATACACCGGTACGGTGTACGCGCCTTGAGGCCGAACACATACTCAATGCACTGTTCGCCATAGTACGCCCAGCCAAGCATGGTGGAGTACGCAAACACCACCAGGCCCAGGGTGACAAATACGGCCCCGAATCCGGGGATGGCTGCCTCAAATGCCGCGGCGGTCAGAGCACTGGAACGCTCCCCACCATCCCAGACACCGGAGGTAAGAATAACCAGCGCGGTAAGAGTGCATACAATGATGGTGTCAAAAAACACCCCGGTCATGGCTACCAGCCCCTGGCGTACCGGGCTGTCGGTGCGCGCGGCAGCGTGGGCAATGGGGGCACTCCCGAGTCCGGCCTCGTTGGAAAATACCCCGCGCGCTACGCCGAAACGGATCGCCATCGCCACGGTTGCTCCGGCAAAGCCGCCACTCCCCGCTGCGGGGGTAAAGGCATGGGCAAAGATCATCTCCAACGCTGCGGGCACCGCCTCAATATTGAGACCCAGTGCTACTACTGCGGCTACGACATATACCAGCGCCATCACCGGCACGAGTTTTTCTGTTACCCGCCCGATTCGCCGGATTCCACCGAGGATAACCAGGGCACACAGCAGCCCCAGAGCCACTCCGGTGAACACAGGCGGAACAGCGAAGGTCGCCTCCAGCGCTACGGCTACCGAATTGGACTGCACCATGCTCCCGATTCCAAAGGCAGCGATACTCCCCATAACCGCAAACAACATCCCCAGCCACGGCAACCCCAGACCTTCACTGATATAGCGCATAGGGCCACCCTGCATGGTACCATCAGGAAGATGATGGCGGAAATGTACCGCCAGCACCGCCTCGGCATACTTTGTTGCCATGCCGAACACAGCGCACACCCACATCCAGAATATCGCGCCGGGACCGCCCAGATACAGGGCCGTTGCCACCCCGGCAATATTCCCGGTGCCGATGGTAGCGGCAAGCGCCGTGGTCAGAGCCTGAAACGAGGAAATATCGCCTTCCGCGCCGGAGGCCTTGCGTCCGCTGAACACCAGGCGTAATCCCTCGGGCAGGCGCCGGAGTTGAATACCACCCAGGCGTACGCTCAGAAGAACCCCGGTCCCCACCAAAAATACCAGCATCACCGGGCCCCATACGAAGCCGTTGATATATCCGATAAATTCCTGCAAATCGGTCATTTTCCCTCTCTAGGAAGCTGTCGACAGGCTCCTGGTCAACGCTTATAACAACTGTTCAGGTGTTGAAGATCCTTCATCAAAGAGGAAAACTCCTCTCCATCCAGGCTTTGCGCCCCATCGCACAGGGCCTGCGCCGGGTTGTTGTGCACCTCTATCATCAGACCATTCGCACCGCAGACTATCGCTGCTTTCGCCATTACCGGCACCAGCGCGCGGCGTCCGGTGGCATGACTGGGATCGACAATGATGGGCAGATGGCTCATCTGCTGCACCAAGGGCACCACGGTGAGATCGAGGGTGTTGCGGGTCGCGGTTTCAAAGGTGCGGATGCCACGCTCGCACAGAATCACCTGCCCGTTGCCCTCAGCCACGATGTATTCCGCCGCTGCAAGAAACTCCTCAATGGTGGCACTCATCCCCCGCTTCAGAAGCACCGGGAAATTGAGCTTCCCCACCTCTTTCAGAAGATCAAAATTCTGCATGTTGCGTGCGCCGATCTGAATCAGATCCGCATAGCGGCACACATCGTCAAGCTGACCGATACGCATCACCTCGGTAACCACGGGCATCTCCATTTCATCCCCGGCACTGCGCAGCAGTTTCAACCCCTCAACCCCAAGGCCCTGGAACGAATGCGGTCCGGTGCGCGGTTTAAATGCACCCCCGCGCAGAATATGTGCACCCGCCTGTTTAACCGCTTTCGCACTCGCGAGCATCTGCGCTTCACTCTCCACTGAGCACGGCCCCGCCATCAAAACCGGCGGCAATTCACCCCCGACCTCGACCTCTCCAACCTTCACGATGGTGGATTCAGGGTGGAAATCACGCGATACAAGTTTATACGGCTTACTCACATGGATAATCTCCCGCACTCCGGGCAGATTACGAATCCCGCTATCATCAATATAACCCTGGTTGCCCAGCACGCCGATGGCGGTGCGCTGACTTCCGGGGATGGGTTCGGGACGCAGCCCCATCTCTTTGACGCTATCGTTAACCGCCTCAATCTGAGCGGTCGTTGCACTCTGATCCATAACTATGAGCATGCAATTTTCTCCTGTAGTGATAGGCAAACAGATTAATACGCAATACTAGCATAATCCGGGGGTGGAGCAGGAGGCGAAATCGCCCCATTTCCGGACCGGGTGTCCCGCTGCTTTGTCGCGTTGAATTTGGTGCAGGCTTGTGGTAGGTTCAGGCCGCTTTTGTAACCATAAATTGCCGACTTGGAGCATCTACACCTTAAGCGACTGGAACCAGCTACCATGACCCAACGCGTTATCGAAATCACCTCGCCGGTATTTCTCGATCCCTCAACCCTGCCGCAGGTCAATGCCCTTAGCTCCCTCTTCAGGCATAAACGCCCGCTGGCGCTGGAGATAGGCTGTGGAACCGGCGACTTCATTGTCAAACGCGCACGTCTGTTTCCACACATCAACTTTATTGCCATCGACATCTACAACAAAGGGTGTCTGAAGACCTGCAGGCGTGTAGAACGTTATAACCTCGACAATGTCCGGGTTATCCGGGTTGAAGCACGCTATTTACTCAGCCACTTTGGCCCGGACGAATTATTGAGCGCAGTATA
This sequence comes from Geobacteraceae bacterium, assembly GCA_020201305.1. Taxonomy (GTDB): domain Bacteria; phylum Desulfobacterota; class Desulfuromonadia; order Desulfuromonadales; family Desulfuromonadaceae; genus JAIVHC01. Next base: position 2,364 of record JAIVHC010000011.1, on the reverse strand, counting down.
TATCAACTGTCCGGATCCGTGGCCCAAGAAACGCCATCGACGCCGACGCCTGGTGAATAGGCGTTTTCTCACTCAGTTGGCGCATTTCCTCGAACCAGAGGGGGAACTCTATTTCGCCACCGATGTGGAGGACTATGCGGTGGAGGTCGCCATGACCCTGGAAGAGATGCCGCATTTTGTCAATCGCCTGCGGGCACCTATGGCCTACGCCCTCGAAGACTATCCTACCTCGCGCTACATGCGGCGTTTCAAAGAACAGGGCCTTCCTGTGCACTACATCCACCGCCAACGCGATCCGGAACTCAATCTACTTCGTGCGCACATGCCGGAACTCGAGCTCAGCTTTAGCTGCCGCCAGGAGCCGGACTCAAATCAATCCGAGGAACAGCCATGCAGGGATATTTAAGCCGCGAATTCCCCGGCACCGGCGGGGAGATAAAACATACTCCGGAGGATTTCTGCGTTGAAGAGATCCCCGCGTATATCCCGAGTGGCGCTGGTGAGCATGTGTATCTGTGGATAGAAAAACGCAACTGCAGCACCATGCATGTAGTCCAGCTCCTCACTCAACACCTGAAGATCAAATCCGGCGCCATTGGTTACGCGGGACTCAAGGACAATCGTGCCACCACCAGACAGTGGTTCTCGATAGAAGGCGGCGATGAAGAAGCGCTCAACGCCGTGGATCTTGGACCGGACATTCAAATCCTTGACATCCAAAGGCATACCAACAAACTGCGCCCCGGGCATCTGCGCGGGAACCGATTCAGGATAAAGATCCGCGGTGTGGAGCCCGACGGCTACACCCTCGCTCTGGATATTATCCACGTCCTCCAACAGACCGGAATCCCGAACTTCTTCGGGCCACAGCGCTACGGGGTGCGGGGCAACAATCACATCATTGGAGGGGCTATTCTACGCGCCGACTTTGAATCTGCGCTGCAGGAAATTATCGGTGCTCCCGCCACTATCAACAATCAACACTGGCACGATGCTGCAGTGGCTTTTCATGCCGGAGACCTGGAGCAGGCGATCCGCGTAATGCCCCGCCGGATGCGTGACGAGCGGCGGCTCCTTCAGGCGCTGCGTGGGGGTGCAAGCGCAAAAAAGGCGGTGCTGAGTATGAACAAGAATATTCTGCGCCTCTATCTGAGTGCATATCAGTCAGAGGTATTTGATCGCCAGGTTCGGATGCGACTCGACTCCCTCGACATACTCTGGCCCGGGGATATTGCGTATATCCACGCGAGTGGTGCCTGTTTCAGAGTCGAAGAACCGGCTCACGAACAAACACGCGCAGATGCGTTTGAAATAAGTCCTACAGGGCTGATGCCCGGGAAGAAGGCGATGCTTGCCCATGGACAAGCGGGCATACTGGAGGCTGGGCTATTAGATAAGGAGGGGATGTCGGAAGAACAGTATACCGCCCTAAAGGGTCTGCAGCTCAGCTCTGAACGGCGTCCTCTGCGGGTACATGCTACGGGACTTAACTGCACCCGGGAAGATAGCAGTCTGCAGGTAGAGTTTGCCCTGCCCGCCGGGAGTTACGCCACCAGCCTGATCCGGGAGATAGTAAAATCAGAATAACCATATCTGAAGTAAAACACTATCACAGCATGCGCATATATACAGTCTTGCTGCGTTGAAGTTTAACCACACCTCTCTTCGTACTCTCGCCCTGGAACCCCTGCGCTATAACACCAGACTCGCTACTTTTCCCCGCCAAATGACAGGGTTGAGGCGCAAATTTATATTGTATACGAATTTTGTGCTAATCAGCTTGACAATTATAAAACGTCATTCTATATTTTTATATAACTTTGATGCTTTCGCAAAAAATCATACGATGCGGGATGGAGAAAACCGCTTCTTCACATATATCACAATTTTTATCGCAAATTCTTGACAACCAGGCGCGGGTTTTATACACAAGCGCTCTGCATTTACAATTTATGGATATCCACAACACCATGGCAGGCTTGTGCCGCTGACAGCACAACAAGAACGCCCACGCACCTGCAATCCGGAAGGTGGCACACACAACTTCGCTGGCTCAAAAGAGGAAAAACATATGCCCGCTAAAAAACAAAAATCCGAGTATATCATTCAGGCGGTTTCCCACGCCCTGGATCTGCTCGAACAGTTTCATGACGATGTTGACGAACTGGGAGTTACAGAGCTGAGCAAGAGGCTGAAACTACATAAGAACAACGTATTTCGCCTCCTGGCTACCCTGGAATCGCGTGGATACATCGAGCAGAACAGAGCGACGGAAAACTACCGCCTGGGGCTGAAATCCCTGGAACTGGGACAGACCTTCATTCAACAGATGGGGCTGCTGCGTCAGGCCAAGCTGACCCTGGA
>JAIVHC010000080.1 GCA_020201305.1 Geobacteraceae bacterium | reverse complement strand
TTGGCAAAGCGCAGATGCAGAATTTTCATGCTGGTTCCTTTTACTCCGCGTTGGAGTCCTCTTCGCGCACGGCATGCACAATTTCACGGTAGAGGTGATTGAGTTCGGTGCGCTCGTCCCCTTCAATGGCATATGTGTCCAGACACCGCTCAAACACCTCGAATTCATCCAGATCATCAAGGGTTTCCTCCACTGCCGCCCTGTGGATAACTCTGTTCATAAGGGTAGAGTTGCGCAGACTCAACACCTCCATATCCGCCCCATCCAGCGCCATATCCACCTGTTCACGCAGGGTGTCGCCGATATCGGTACCGGTATATTCAATTTCAAGCCAGGCACTGCTGCGTTCCTGCTTGAGACGATCCAACCTGGCGCATATCTCGTCCAGTGAACCTTTAATTCGTTGCAGAGGCTGAAAACACGGGATCTCCAGGGTGTTTATCTGCGGAGTGTGTCCGGCAAACTCAACCATCACCACTTGTTTGCGCTGCGCTGCTTCACCAAATCCCATGGGCAGAGGGGAACCGCTGTAACGCATATCCTCCTCTCCTCCCACACGCTGCGGCACATGCAGATGTCCCAGCGCCAGATAGTCAACCTCCTGTGGAAAACTCTGTGCATCCACATGCGCCAGGGAGCCGATGTAGAGTTCGCGCACACCATCATCGGCAGTGGTTTTGCCTCCGGCGCTGAACAGGTGCCCGGTTGCGATGAGAGGAAGCTCCAGGTTGGTGTTGCGCTCCAACCCGGTGCGCAGCTGGTGGGCCTTTCCACATACGGCGGAATAGTGAGCCCGGATACCCCGGAGCAGTTTGGCCTGCTTATCTTCCATACTCTCACCTGCTTCAACCGTGCGGATATCGCGATCGCGCAGGTAGGGAACCGCAGCGACCACCGCCCGGGGGCTGCCATCGGGTGAACGCAGAACAATAATTTCATCCTCTATATCCGGGGGGCTCGCTCCCACTACATGAATATCCAGGGCACGCAACAACTGCGCCGGTGCATTCAGAAACGAAGGGGAATCGTGGTTGCCGCCCACTATCACCACATGACGACATGAATCCAATGCCGCAACCCGGCACAGAAAGCGGTAGTACAGCTCCTGGGCGCGGTTGCTCGGGGTGGTGGTATCGAAGATATCCCCCGCCACCACCAGGGCATCCACCTGTTCTCTGTGCAGCAGATCAACAAGCCAGTCCAGGAAAGCCTCAAATTCAACATAGCGGCTGCGTCCATACAAGGTGCGCCCCAGATGCCAGTCAGAGGTGTGGAGAATTTTCATCTTGATTGAGCTCCATGGGCCGGATATAAACAGCCCCCGCAGTACGGGGGCTTTCATCAGGCGAAATAGTTACTCACAGCTTATTCCTTGCGTGCCGGGGGTGCCATAAACTCCGGTCCCACCGGATCGCTGATCTCCTCCTGCAGAATGGTGTCGATCTCCTTCAGGGTCGCGGCGTCAAGGCTCCAGCCATCGACCTTGTCCACCGGTTCCAGCTGCTCTGGGTTGCGTGCGCCCCATAGGGCGACATCCGCGCCCATATCCAGCACCCAACGCACCGCAAGATGCAGCACACTGCGTCCATAACGCTGCGCGATCTGCTCCAGACGCTCCACGGCACGCAGATAATCGTCAAAACGCGGCTGTTTGAATTTGGGATCATACTGGCGCAGGTCATCCCCGACGAATTCACGCTCAGCAGACATCCTGCCACTCAAGAGACCGCGGCACAGAGCGCCGTAGGTCAAGAGCGCAATCCCATGCTCCTTGCAGGTGGGCAGAACATCTTCTTCAATTCCGCGCTCGAACAGATTGTACGGCGGCTGGTTCGAATCCAGCGCGCTTACCCCGGCAAACGCCTTAAGCTCTTCAGGGCTGTAGTTGCTCACCCCGATAGCGCGGATCTTGCCGCTCTGTTTGAGCTTCAGGAGCGCATTCGCGGTATCCTCGATGGGAACCCGCGGATCGGGCCAGTGCACCTGATACAGATCGATCACATCAGTCTGCAGACGCCGCAGGGAATCCTCCACCTCCTGTTCGATGCGCTCAGGACGTGAATCGCGGAACACCTTGCCGTCGTTCCAGTTCAGAGCCACCTTGGTGGCCAGAACCGCGCGCTGGCGATAATTTCCCTGTGCCAGGGCTTTGCCCACAATCTCCTCCGAACGCCCGAAACCGTATACCGGCGCGGTATCGATGAGGTTAATGCCACGCTCAAGGGCGGCGTGGATGGTATCGATGGATTGCTGTTCCTCGGTGCCGCCCCACATCCAGCCCCCGATGGCCCAGGTTCCGAGGCCGACACGGGAGACGTTACTCAAATTACCTATTTGTGTGTATTCCATATGTTACAGACTCCTTTCTCTTTTACGCATAGAACAACCTGCAGGATGTCCGCAAAAGGGGATAAAAATGAATCACGGTGTATATGTCCACCAAATGCAAAAACAGTTTAACATGTGATGGGGCATTGAAAAAAGGCTAAGAGATACCCACCTTCATGAACCTCACACTACAGCTCCTCTTCCAGCTTCTGGGCCAGCTCTTGCAAAGAAAACGGCTTCTGTATAAAGTTCACCCCTTTCTCAAGTACGCCGTGATGCGCAATGACGTTGGCGGTGTAGCCGGACATGTACAGGATTTTGAGGCGCGGATGCTGTGCCTGGATCTTCTCGCTGAGTTCGCGTCCGTTCATATCTGGCATGACGACGTCGGTGAGCAGCAGGCTGATGTCGGGGTTCTGTTTTGCTAATTCGATGGCTTCGCCAGGTGTGGCGGCAGGGATGGGTTCGTAGCAAAGTTCTTCGAGCATCATACAGCTCAGTTCAAGCATGGTGGGCTCGTCTTCGACGACGAGGATCTGCTGGCCGTGCCCGGAAGGGGGACGTTCGTCTTGGTATGCGAATGCTATGGGTTCCTGGCTGTGGCTCGGCAGGTAGATGCGGAAGGTGGTGCCGCTGCCGGGTTCGCTGTAGAGGTTGATGAAGCCGTGGTTCTGTTTGACGATGCCGTATACGGTGGAGAGGCCGAGGCCGGTGCCTTCGCCGGCTTC
>JAIVHC010000256.1 GCA_020201305.1 Geobacteraceae bacterium | reverse complement strand
ATCTTCACGCGGGGAGAAGTTTTCGCATTCCATCGCCATGGCTACGGCTTCTTTGCGAATAAGCTCCAGATCTGCGGCCGGCCCGACCCAGAATTCCACATACGCCCAGCGGTATGTATCGTTGAGGGATAAGCTCACAAATTCCTTCGCCAGCATGTGTGAATTGGGCACGATGTAGCGGCGCCAGTCCCACGATTTGATTATGGTATAGATCAGGGTGATATCTTCGATCGTGCCGTAGTGCTCATCAATCTGCACCGTATCCCCGATACGCAGATGGCGTGAAAAGGTGATGACAACCCCGGCGATAAGATTTTCGATAAAGGGGCGCGATGCAATGCCGATCAACACCCCTGAAGAAGCGATAATCACGGAAAAGAGTGCTGCGGGGATATGGTCGAGCATGGGGAAGATGGCGATAATACCGATGAAGGCAATCATTCCGATGGTGGTAATGCGGCGGATGATGCTGAAACGCGAACGCACACTGTGCTTGCGTGTTTCGCGCGCTTTTTTCTGCGGCCGGGTGTGAGGCGTGGTGGTAGGAACCGCGGCATCGTAGTCATCTGCGTAGATATCGATGTAGCGTTTTTTTTCCGTGCGCTTCAACAACCCACGCAGCAGGAACAGCACCACCAGGAGGATGATTGTCGGAATCATAAAGTACAGTGAAGAGTAGTAAAGTTCGGGCATGATTCCCCCGTTACCAGGCAAATATGCCGGTAGCTGGTCAGGGTGGGTAGAAAGACAAGAAGCACAGGCTCGCCGCAAGTGGCGTTCTTACAACTCCTCCGGCGCCACCTCGGGGTCAAGGCGCGGCGCGGGATAACGCTGTTCGCGCCATTCGTAGCGCAGCCCCAGCCATAGGCAGTAGCACAGCAGCAGCATAATAAAGTTGAACGGCAACGCCGCGGTGATAGCCATGCGCTGCAACCCCTCCAGCCCGCCACGGTAGAGCAGGATAGAGGCGGTGGATGAAATTGTGACGCCCCAGACAATCTTCTTGCTGTTCGGCGGACGCAACATTCCGTTCGAGGTCAGCATGGAGAGGACATAGGTCGCCGAATCCGCCGAGGTGATAAAGAACACCAGGAGCAGTATCACTGCCACCAGGGTCAGCCCTTCCCCCATGGGGTAATATGAAAAGAGCTCAAACATCGCGGTGGAAGAGTTTTCTACCGCTTTGGCGGCAATGTCAACCCCTTCTTCGAGTTGCAGGTGTAATGCGGAGCCCCCAAACACGCTGAACCAGATAAAGGTAAGGCAGGTGGGCACCAGCATGGCCCCGAGAATAAATTCCCGAATAGTGCGCCCGCGCGAGATACTTGCGACAAATATCCCCACGAAAGGTGCCCACGATATCCACCACGCCCAGTAGAACAGGGTCCAGTTTTTGGTCCACTCATGCCCCTGAAAGGGGTTGGTGGAGAGACTCATGCTGAGAAGAGCCGAGACATAGTCTCCCACGGTGGTGGTAAGGATATTCAGGATATACGTTGTAGGCCCCACGCTGAACATGAAGAGCAGCAGAACAAAGGCCAGGAGCAGATTCATCTTGCTCAGTAGCTGAATGCCGCGATCCAGCCCGGTCATGCTCGAAAGGAGAAACAACACCGTCACCACCGCGATGATGCTGAGGGTGGTGCTGAAACCGTCCGGGATAGCGCTGATACTCGCAAGACCGCTGGTTATCTGCAGTGCCCCCAGCCCCAGCGAAGTGACGATCCCGAAGAGGGTGGCAATAACCGCAAAGGCATCGATAGCAATCCCTATGGGGCCAAAAATTTTGTCGCCGAGGAGGGGATAAAAACAACTCGAAATCAATGGTGCCATCTTGCGCCGGAAGGAGAAATATGCCACCGACAGACTCATGACGATATAGATCGCCCACGGATGCAGGCCCCAGTGGAAGAAGCTGTGCTGCATGGCAAAAGAGGCGGAGTCGCCAGAGGCGGGGGTGATGCGCTCTGGCGGATTGGCGTAGTGATGCAGGGGTTCGGCAACACTCCAGAACAGCAGCCCGATCCCCATCCCTGCGGCAAACAGCATTCCGAACCAGGCCAGATAGCTGTACTGGGGTTTCTCCTGGTCGTTGCCCAGCTTTATGGTGCCGAAGCGGCTGAACGCAAGCCCGAGGCAGAACACCAGAAAAAACAGGGAGGAAAGCAGATACGCCCAGCCGAAGTGTTCCAGGATCAGATTCTGGACCCGGATTGAATGCTGATCGAGTGCCGCAGGAAACAGCAGGCCGAGGAGGATAACCCCGAAAGCGAGCGCCAGAGCCAGAACAAAAACCGAATGTTTACGTAACAGGGTATTCATATCAATCCAGGCCGCGGGATTACCAGCAGCGAGCAGGGGCTGCTGTGGTGGAGGGAATCAACCGTGGAGCCCGACATGCTTCCGGGCCAGAGACGCCGATCCAGCTTCCCTACAATGAGTAGATCAGCTTTATGCTTGCGCGCCTGACGCACAATCTTGTTCTCCTTACGCAACCCCACTACTTCGAGTTGCTCTATATGTTCAAATGAATCCGCACATCTTTCCGCAAGCTGGTGCATATACGTCATGATAGTGCGATGGCGCCTTTTCTCCGCTTCAGGGTCCGGGGCTCGCTGCCCTACATGGAGAAAGATCAAGTGATTGGCCGCAAACACGTCATGGTTCAGATATTCCAGACAGGTAGAATCGGCGTATTTTAGATTAGTGGCATACATCAGGGTGGATGGATGGGGATTTTCTGCGTGCCGCAACTTCGCTTTGTGTACCAGCACCGCCTGGTCGCTCAGACGCAACACATCGCTGGTGACGCTTCCGGCCAGAGCAGCACGCAGGGGATTATCGCGCCGTTTTACAAAACAGATAACGCTCGAAGTCTGGGATGCGATCGAAGAGATTTGGCTCGCCACATGGCCATGGCGATACACCTGTTCCACCGCACAACCCTGCTCTTCCAGATAGGTTGAAGTCTCCTCCAGAAGCAGGTTGCGCCTTACCTTGTCACCACTATACACGTAAAGCAGATAGACCTTTTCCGGCTTGAAGGTCACAAGAAAGTCCGCC
>JAIVHC010000255.1 GCA_020201305.1 Geobacteraceae bacterium | reverse complement strand
GCGAAAATTTCGACCTACAAGGCCTGGTGGTTTTTCAGGGGCGAAGGCATACATCTGGTATGTCGAGGTCCTGAAAAAACGCCGTAACGCCGGAGGGCGGACTTTTTGCGACGCCATCATCATTAGTAGACTTGTTGACGAACTGTCCCACACCCTCAAATCTCCTTACGTCCATTCGTGTAGATTTTAGCTTCTGATGGTGTGAGCCAGAAACCCTCGAATACGGGCGCAGGAATCATCCCAGGTCGGGTGCTGTTGATAATAGGTATATGCATTTCTGCTCATGCTATTTAAATGTTCTGCATTATTCAGGAGCAGAGTGAGTAATTCCGTCAGCGATTTGCTATCCCCCGGCTCAATCAGGTATCCGTTTGTTCCATGCTGAATTATTTCACCCGCACCTCCAGCAAGGGTTCCGATAACCGGAAGTCCGAAGCGTTGCGCTTCGATGTAAACAATCCCATAGGCTTCATTGGCCGAAGGTAAGACCATGACATCGTTCTTAAGGTAACAGGTGGTGAGGTCGCTGGAGTCCAATGGCCCGGTTAGTTGAACGGTATGCTGCAGATTTTTACGCTTTATTATTTTTCTGACATCTTTCACATACGCTGGTTCCATGTCCAGACGTCCAGCTACTGTGAGGCGAAATAGATCCGCATCCATATGTCCCAGCGCATCCAGAAGAACATGTAAGCCCTTTTGGTGTATAACATTGCCAGCATAGAGAATGTTCAATCCTGGCCTCCTGGTGCCAGGACATGATTCGGTTGCTTGAACTGGCGGTGGTTCATGATGATTTGCTCCCGGCACTGCAATGATATGCGGCGGTGTTTTATCCTTGAGGAGGTCATTAACCTTCTCAAGGGTATATGCGCTGTTGAGGATAACCCCATCGACGCTGCGCAGATATTGGCGTTCCGCCCATTGTGCGGCAATGCGGCGGAGCGGGTTCAGAGGTCTGGTACTGTCGAGCAGGTGCACCAGCGAAACCAGGGGGCAGTTCAGCTGCTTTTTAATCCTGTGGTTGATATTGAAGACCCGCGGATATACGAGTTCATCCTGGATGAGAATGTCGAGCTGGAGTCCGTTCAGCTCTCGGGGGATGCTACTACAGAGCAGGTCATGGAGGTAGCCGCTCCGGCTCAGGTTGATGATCTCTACAGAGTCGCCCTGGCGTTCAAGGAAGGATACCAGCTGGCGGTCATACAGGTATCCGCCGCTCTGCTGATTGATGTCACCGGATATGAGCAGGCCGACATGCATAAGGGGTAATCAGTAGGTCTGCTCATATGCTGCCCAGCAGCTTTGGTTTTCCCACAGTTTGACCTTTAGAACTCCTGGCTCGGGGAGTGTCATTGCAGCTACCAGCTGCTCCCAGATGATGCGGCAGAAGTGTTCCAGGCTCGGATTGAGGCCGGAAAATTCAGCCAGATCATTGAGGAGGCTGTCACTGAAATAATCAACCACGCGGGTCAGAGCGGCTTCAACATCCACAATGTCTACCAGGTAGCCATGCTGGTCCAATTGCGCGTGTTCTATCATCACCTCAAGAACATAATGGTGTGCGTGGGGGTGGTTTTCACTCCCCCAGTCACCTCCGATGAGAAAGTGACGCGCGATAAAGTCGTGTTGGACGGAAATGGTGTACATCGTTCTCTCCATCTTCAGGGTTGTTGGTCAGGATAGGTGAGCACTGTCTGCAGAGCAGTTTCAGGATTCCGGTCCAGGAGTGTGTACGCTTCAGGTGCAGTGTTAAACTCGATTTTGTGCGTTATAAACTGTTCAGTCCCGATCCGGGCAATCAACTCCAGCGCGGAGGAAAAACGCCGCTCACGATTCCAGCGTCCACACAATTCGGGGCTGATGTTGCTGACCTGGCTGCTGATAATCTGGATGCGCTCGCGGTGGAATCGGCCGCCTAAATCAAGGTTGGCAGGTTTACTGCCGTACCAGCTCCCCACAATGATCCGGCCGGTATACGCACATGAATCCAGCGCGAGGTTGAGGGCAGCGGGTGAGCCGGTGAGCTCGATCACCAGGTCAGCTCCCCGGCCGGGAGTTCTTGCAAGTGCTGTATCCATGGATGTCATATCTTCCGGACATTCAGGGTCAATGACTTGTTGTGCTCCGAGTTCAAGGGCTTTGCTGCGCCGCAAGGGGATTTGTTCCAGCGCATAAATCTCCCTCAGAGGGAAGCGGGCCAGAATGGCTGTGACCAGCAAGCCGACGATGCCCTGTCCCAGAATTACCACGTGTTCCCCCAGCATCGGACGTGCATCTAGGATTATATTTACCGCAGTTTCCATATTGGCCAGAAATATCCCTGCTTCGGGATTTATCCCGTCGGGCAATTCAAGCACTGCATCGCCCCTGGTGATGTAATGGGTGGCGTGGGGCTGCAACGCGAAGACAGTCTTTCCCAGCATGCTGATGTCGACATTACTCCCTGCAGCTTCTACGCGTCCGACATTGGCGTAACCATACTGGAAGGGATAGGCCGTGGACTGGTTGTCCAGGGTTTCGATGTTGACATCAAGAGCCTGATCTTTGGGTAGCTGACCACGGTATGCCAGCATCTCCGTACCCGCGCTGATCCCGGAGCAAAGGGTGCGCACCAGGATTTCATCCGGACCCGGCTCCGGCAGTTCCTCCTCGCGGAACTCGAGCGCGTAGGGGGCGGTGAACCACAGTTGTTGCGTTTTTATCATGCTGGAACCTCATAGCGAATGTCGCCCCAGACAATAAGGTCATTGCCCAGGCGTTGGGTGTGCAGGGGATCAATACAGGGCAGCTCCTCCAATGTAGTAGTACCGAGGTTGTTGATTGCCTTATATCCTCCCAGCAGGAGCGGTGCCACCGTCAACGAGGCAGGCATCCTGAGAGAAGTATCCAGGACAATGGGCTGCGGATTTTTGCCGTGCCAGTGTCTGACCGTGAGTTGCGGGTCATCGGAAAGTACCGTTTCTATCCCGACCAGGATGCCATCATGCAGGCTTCTGAGTTGGTGGGTCAGGCGCGTTGATTCTGCGCCGCTCAGCGCCAGTGGTTGTCCCTGGATAGTAGTGATGCTGCCGCCCCAACTCTGCGCGTAGGAGAGGGTGACGAACGGGCGCCGACTCGATTGAAATGCCTTTTTCCTGCTGCTGAGCCAGTGTTCAATTTCTTGATTAATATCCATGCTACACGCCGTTTGCGGTTGCGGATTTTATATCATCCATGCCAGATAAATATCTCCTGCGCCTGATTCCGGGTTGTAGATAGACCCTGGTCTGGGGGAGGTATCTGCCGACTCTTTTCCACCGCCTGCAGCAAAGTAAACAGCAAAACCGAAACACGCCACATTCAGTAGGATATGGATATGTATATATCCATGACAGATTCCCAATACAGTTAAGTAATGCTACGTGGTTGTTAATAACATGTAAAGATTATTGTACTGCGCGAGCCTCGGCGTTGCGCTATCCGGAGCGGGTCTCTGAAGAGGAGTTCAAGGGTGAAAAAGTTTCCGTGTGTGCCCTCCTTTCCAACAGAATGTAAATTCTATCTATACCTGAGATGCGCGCTATGATATAAGCTCTGCTGCTGCCATGTTAGCGTTGTGTTAGGGCTGAATTGAATATTTGTTAAGAGGCTTGCACCAGGCTAACGCATTGTTTATCAACCAAAGAACAGGAAGAAGGAGAAATGTTAATGGGAAAAAGGATTGTACTGCTCGCTGTGTTGCTGGTGCTGGTCGCAAGTAACGCTGTTTGTCTCGAGGTTTACCGTAAGGATGATGTTTCCCTCAACGCGGGCTGGTGGGGTCAGGTGTGGGGACAGTCGGTATCCGACATGGATACTGACGGGGATGGAGAATTTGACGACAGCCTCAACGACATTCTCGTACGGCGTTCTTATTTCTACCTCAGTGGTAATGTAACTCCGGAGCTCAGTTTTTTCATGCACTACGCCGGGGATAAACTGGGAATGGATGAGGGGCCCGATGACTCCGGGAAGGGGCTTGGTACCGGTCTCGCCCTGCGAGATGCGTGGGTGAGCTACAAGGTGCTGGGCAATGATCTTATTGTGCAGGCGGGGCGCATGTATATCCCCTTTACGCGCAACTATGGCACCACCTCCACCAAGTCACTCCTCACTACCGACCTCAACTGGGGTCAGGGTGGGCACCGCAGCACGATCTTCTATCCCAGCAATGTGGGGCGCGACGATGCCCTCACCCTGTGGGGCAACGTGCTGAACGACAAACTCCAGTACCGCTTTATGGTTGGGGACGGGGAAGAGGGTCATTCAGATGACGATTCAAAAACCCCTGAAAATGATGATGACACCCTGCGCTACGCCGGGCGCGTGAGCTACTCCGTATTTGAGCCGGAGACCAAATGGTTCAACGCCGGTACCTACCGTGGCACCAAACAGGTGTTGGCCTTTGGCCTGGGTATGGATTCTCAGAACGATCTGATCCTGAACGGTGAGGAGGAAGACTACTTCGCCTGGACTGCGGATGTGTTCTATGAACAGCCCCTCGCAGGTGGCGATGCCCTGACCCTGACAGGTTCCTACATCGATGTGAGCAACAGCGTCAATGGCATTACCTTCACCCAGATGGCATCCGGCGATGATGCTTCCATCATGGCACTCAAGGCAGGCTACTACCTGGGCACCAAGATCGGTCCCGGCAACCTGCAGCCCTTCGGGCACTATCAGCTTATCAGCTCCGATGAGACTGGCCGCGACGACACCCAGGTCTACGGCGTGGGGATGAACTACTACCTCAAAGGGGCGGCAAACAAGATCACCCTCGAAGGTACCTTTGTGGACCAGGACGAAGAGGTCAAGGGTAGTGCTGATGTGAAAGCAGTTCCGGATGAAACCCTGGTTACCCTACAGTTAGCGGTTGGATTCTGATTTCTTCACACATATTTCTATGCATCATAGCTGCCGTCATGCCTTATCAGGTATGGCGGCAGTTGTCTTTTGGGAGCTTATGCTGAAGAGGTAGTGGCTATAGTCCTTTAACCAATGCTGCAAGGTGCATGAGATCGGTGGAGATGTGCACACCGGGGATATTCTTCTCCCCCTCCAGCGCTCCGCCGCCTGCAATGATAGGGATGGAGGCAGGCAGCATCTGGCGCAGGGTGGCAAGTTGTTCCATG
>JAIVHC010000079.1 GCA_020201305.1 Geobacteraceae bacterium | reverse complement strand
ATGCAGACCGCATTTTGAGACGGGATTCCCTCATCGCCTCATCACAGCCATATGCGTAAACCATATAATCGCTTCACCTTTGTTGCATATTTGGCAATATAACCAAACATAAAAACACGGTCAAGCCTGAATATTATTTACCCCCTCGCAGGACACGCCAGGAAAAGTGTAGAGACGTTGCATGCAACGTCTAAAATTACGCTAACGCTCCCAAATCAGGTAAGCACCGCCCACAGCACCCCGGCGCTGATGGCGGAGCCGATCACCCCGGCGACGTTGGGGGCCATGGCATGCATGAGGAGGAAATTGTTCGGGTCCTCTTTTATCCCCACACTGTGTACCACGCGCGCGGAGTCGGGCACGGCGGAAACTCCGGCGGCACCGACGAGAGGATTGATCTTCTGGCGCAGAAACAGGTTCATGAACTTGGCGAACAGAATCCCGCCTGCGGTGGCGATGGCAAAAGAGAGGGCTCCGAGGACAAAGATCAGGATCGACTGCGGGGTGAGAAAGTGATCCGCACTCGTACTTGCGCCTACGGAAAATCCCAGCAGAATGGTGACGATGTCGATCATGGCGTTACGCGCGGTGTTTGCAAGGCGGTCGGTCACCAGGCTTTCCTTGAGCAGATTGCCGAACAACAGCATCCCTATCAGCACCATGGAACCGGGAGCGATGAAACCGCACAACATAAAAGCACCGATGGGAAAGAGCATCTTTTCGGTTTTACTCACCTGACGTGGCGCCGGCATACGGATCAGACGCTCTTCGCGCGTGGTCAGAAGCTTCATAATGGGGGGCTGGATCACCGGCACGAGGGCCATGTAAGAATACGCCGCTATGGCAATGGCGCCGAGAAGATGGGGCGCAAGTTTGGCAGAGAGGAATATAGCCGTGGGGCCGTCTGCACCACCAATAATACCAATGGCGCCGGCCTCATCGGGGCTGAAGCCGAGAAACAGCGCCCCGATAATGGTCAGGAATATCCCCACCTGGGCAGCGGCACCGAGTAATACGAGCTTCGGATTGGAGAGCATGGTGGAGAAGTCGGTCATGGCGCCGATCCCCAGGAAGATCAGCGGAGGATAGATCCCTTCACGCACTCCATAGTAAATGTAGTTGAGCACACTCCCATCGTCATATACACCGATAGCCATCCCCTCCACGGCGGGGATATTCCCCATCAGGATACCAAAACCGATGGGAAGCAGCAGGAGCGGTTCGTATTCAACCTCGTTCTCCATCTTCATCGCCTCCATCTTCAGCAGCGGCTGGCCACTGCGCACCTTATCCCCTACTGCAACATAAATGCTCAGGATAACACCGGGGATGGGGGCGGGTACCGAGCCTTTGGACGTTGCGGCAGCAGGGCGCTTCGGAGTGGAGACCGGAGAGGTTGAACTGAAGCTGCGCCCGCTACTTTGACTCGAATCCACTTCGACCGGAACCGCTGTGTGGGCAATGTTCTGTACCTGCACCTGAAACACTTCGCCATTAAGTTCGAGTTCAGCCTCATCACCGGAAAAGTTTTTCACCTCGACACTTACATCCTTACCATTAACCTGCAGACTGTACTTACGCATGATGACTCCAAGAAGAAAGGGAACGCATTCGTGCAGAAGAACCCCATATAGATCGACTCCCCTGGGGACGCAAAGTCACACGCCCACTCTCGCCACTCTGATATTCGAGCTCGAGATGCAGCACCAGCGCAATTACCGCCTCCTTTTCCGCCTCACTCAGCGCTTGCGGCTTGCTCGCTACTTGTGACGCTGGAACGGGTCGATCCCTGGAGCTGGCGTCAATCAGAGCCAGAAAACGCGGCAGCAGACGGATAAAGATACTGATGAACAACAGGCTCAGGAAGATGATGGTTATTCCGCTGAGTGCCAGACCTACACCGTTGCCGGCGACGACGTTTTCCCATCCTACTGACATATAGATCTCCATAGTTCGTTGGAACTTGAACGGGATTAAAGAGGCATATTCCCATGCTTGCGCGCGGGGCGCTCACTGCGTTTATCGTTAAGCATCCCCAGAGCGCGACAGAGCCGGAAGCGGGTGCGCTCCGGCAGAATCACATCGTCGACATAGCCGCGCTCGGCGGCGACAAACGGATTCGCAAAGCGCTTCTGATACTCTTCCTCTTTGTGGCGCAAATATGCGTGCGGATCATCCTGCGCAGCGGCTTCACGCGCATAGAGTATCTCCACCGCTCCTTTCGCTCCCATAACTGCAATCTCGGCGCTGGGCCAGGCGTAGTTGACATCACCGCGCAGGTGCTTGGAACTCATGACGCAGTACGCCCCGCCATACGCCTTGCGCAAAATCAAGGTTATTTTGGGTACCGTTGCTTCGGCATACGCATACAGAAGCTTCGCCCCGTGGCGGATTATCCCCTGGTGCTCCTGCTGGCGTCCGGGCATAAAACCCGGCACATCCACAAAGGTTACGAGGGGGATATTGAACGCATCGCACATGCGCACAAAACGCGCCGCCTTCCCTGCCGCATCACTGTCGAGCACTCCGGCGAGATGGTTGGGCTGATTCGCCACCACCCCTACCACCGCCCCGCCGAGGCGGGCAAAACCGGTTATCATGTTGGGAGCATAGTCGGGTTGCAACTCCATCCAGCTCTGTTTATCCATACATGGAATTACTATCTGATGCATGTCGTAGGGCTGCTGCGCACTTGGGGGCAGCACCTGCGCCAACGTGGGGGTTTCACGTTCAGCCGAGTCAGCATTTTCCTCCCACGGCGGTGATTCCATATTGTTCTGGGGCAGATAACTCAACGCCCGGCGCAGCCCCTGAATGGTTTCCTCATCCGAATCGTACGCCAGGTGCGCTACCCCACTCACACCGGTGTGCACATCCGCGCCGCCAAGTTCTTCGGTGGTGACATCCTCGTGGGTGACGCTCTTTACCACTTTAGGGCCGGTGAGAAACATGTAGCTGTTACGCCGCACCATCATGATGATATCGGTGAGCGCCGGAGAATACACCGCCCCCCCGGCACAGGGGCCGAAGATGCCCGAAAGCTGCGGCACCACCCCGGAAAGGCGCACATTGCGCTCGAAGATCTCCGCATAGCCCGCAAGGCTCTCGATCCCCTCCTGAATCCGCGCGCCGCCGGAATCGTTGAGCCCGATCAGAGGGGCTCCGGCGCGCTCTGCCATATCCATAATCTTGCAGATCTTCTCCGCAAAGGTCTCCGACAGCGACCCTCCCAGAACCGTAGCATCCTGGGAGAATACAAACACCAGGCGTCCGTTGATGGTACCGTATCCGGTAACCACCCCATCGCCGGGATACTGACGCTTCTCCATGCCGAAGTTCTGACAGCGATGGGTTTTGAGCATGTCAAATTCTTCAAAGCTGCCCTGATCCAGAAGCAGATCGAGTCGTTCGCGCGCGCTCAGGCGCCCTTGGGAGTGGCGCTTGCTGTTGCGCTTGAAACCACCACCACTAAGCGCTTCCTGGCGCAATTGGAGCAATTCGTTGATTTTCTCATCCATGCAAACCCCGCTTTCTGTTCATAACCCTACACAATCAGTCCCGCCTATCAACCACTATAATACACCTGATACAAGGTCTCCTCGCCGAGGATCTCATCCACGCGCGCCTGGAGTTGGCGCCGCTCTGGATTGCGCAACCATTCGTTCCAGTTGTCCAGACTCTTCCAGGTGCTGATCACCACCTTCTCCTCCGGATCATCGTAGTTGACCAGGGTCTCCCCCGAAATATACCCCGGCTGGGTATGCGCGGCCGAGCGCATCTGCATCAGCAGAGGACGGATCTGTTCCTCTTTATCCTGTGGAACATGGCGGATGATGATAATTTTAACCGACATAACAACTCTCCCTGATAAAGGAATGCAATACATGCACAAGCACTATAACACAAAGGGTAAAAAATGCGCCAACTCACTCCTTGTCAAAGCTGTCCACCACGATCGCCCCCATGGAGGCGGGCATGGTGATAATCACAAGGCGCTTGAAGGCGATGGCGGTATGGGTGAAAAGGGGTAACTTATCCAGCGCCAGGAGTACCAGCGCCACTACCAGTGCCGCAAGCAGATACGCTATGACAATGCGCCACAGGAATACTGGCAAGCGGTGGGCTATGCGCGCCTGAAACACACTCCCGTATGCAAACAGGCCCAGAAAAAACAGCGACAGAACAAAGACCAGCAGCAGGTTCTGCAGAGGCAGGGTCTCGCCCAAGCGCCACGCCTCTTCGGAAAATGCCACCGGCACCGCCAGGGCAAATGCACCAATGGCTACCTGCGCGGCATCTTCGAGGTT
>JAIVHC010000254.1 GCA_020201305.1 Geobacteraceae bacterium | reverse complement strand
TGCCCGGAAGGGAGCATGAGTTGCGGCCGGATCCGTGAAGTGCGCCAGGAATTTGGCGCAACGACGGATGTCGGGTAACTCTGCGCAGAGACGCAGGGCGTAGCCGCTTTGTGCTTCATACCTTTTGGCGTTTGCATCATTGTTTTTTCCCCAGATCACAGAGGTCCCCATGTTTGAAAAGCTTGAAGATGTTGAAGATCGCTTTCAGGAGGTAGAGGGTCTCTTGGCTCAGCCGGATATACTTTCTGATCAGGCACGTTATCGCGACCTGGGTCGCGAGCATGCCGAACTCAACGAAGTGGTGACCCTGTTTCGCGCATACCGCGAGCTGGAACAGGAGATGGAAGACCTGCGTGAATTGGTTCAGGATAAAGACCCCGAGATGAGTGCCATGGCAGCGCAGGAATTACCTGCCCTTGAAGAGCGTAATGAACAGATGGCGGAAGAACTGACCCAGCTTATGCTGCCGCGCGACCCCAACGATGGTAAGAATGCGATCCTGGAGATCCGCGCGGGCACCGGTGGGGATGAGGCGGCACTGTTTGCCGGGGATCTGTTTCGTGCCTATACGCGCTTTGCCGACAGACACGGGTGGAAGGTGGAAATCCTCAACTCTTCCGAATCCGGAGCCGGCGGCTTCAAGGAAGTGATTGCGATGGTAAGCGGTAAGGATGTGTTTTCCCTGTATCGCGCTTCAGGCTCGGGTGGGCAGCATGTAAATAAAACCGAATCGGCCGTGCGTGTTACGCATATCCCTACCGGGGTGGTGGTTTCATGTCAGGATGGGAAATCCCAGCATAAAAATAAGGCCAAGGCCATGCAGGTGCTGCGCTCGCGCATTCTCGATTCCATGCAGAACGAGCAGGATGCGCAAATGGCGGCGGAGCGTAAAACCCAGGTGGGGAGCGGGGATCGCAGTGAGCGCATCCGGACGTATAACTTCCCCCAGGGCCGCTGTAGCGATCACCGTATCGGCCTTACCCTGTATAAGCTTGATGCCATTATGCAGGGTGATTTTGAAGAGATTATCGAGTCATTGCGCACCCACTACCAGAGTGAGCAACTCGCCGGGCAGCAGGAGCAGTAGTTAATGTCCGGGGAGTGGTCCGTGCTCGAGGTTGTACGCTGGACAACTACATACCTGCAGGAAAAAGGTGTTGACAACCCGCGCCTGGATGCGGAATTGCTTGTGGGCTCAGCCCTGCACAAAGACCGGGTCGGGCTGTACCTCAGTTACGATCAACCGTTGGAGCAGAGCGAGCTCGACACCATTCGTGCCCTGGTAAAGCGCCGTGCCCTGCGCGAACCTCTGCAGTACATCCTCGGCTACACCGAGTTCTGGTCGTTGCCCTTCAGGGTTGGTCCGGAAGTACTGATCCCGCGTGCGGATACCGAGGTGCTGGTAGAAGAGGGGCTCAAGGTATTGGAACAGCGCGAGGGCACAGTGCTCGATGTGGGTACCGGTAGCGGTGCAATTGCTGTTGCGCTGGCACATACCGCCGGGGTGAGAGTACATGCGGTGGATATCAGCCCCACAGCCCTGGAAATTGCACGTGCTAATGCTGCGACCAACGAAGTGGGAGAACTGGTGACCTTTGCACCGGCGGATCTCCATGCCCTGAATGGTGGGGGATACCGTATGGTTGTATCCAATCCTCCTTATGTGACCTGGGCACAGATGTGTGAGCTTATGCCTGAAGTGAAGCAGCATGAACCGGAGCTCGCCCTGAATGGAGGCGAGGACGGTCTGGGTGCCTACCGGAGTCTGGCGCGTCAGGCCGACTCCCTGCTGGAGCCGGAAGGCTGGTTGCTAGTGGAGGTTGGCGTGGATCAGGCCGATGCGGTGGGAGATATTTTTAAGAGTGCCGGGTTACAGCAGTGCTTTCAGCGCCGCGATTATGCCGGGATTGTCCGGGTCGTGGGTGGCCAGGCTCTGGGTGACTATAGCGATGTGCAAGAAAACGCAGACGAGAAATTAAATGGATAAGATTCTTATACGCGGTGGCTCGCCTCTCCGGGGCGAGGTTCAGGTAAGTGGGGCTAAAAATGCGGCGCTGCCCCTCCTCTGTGCTACCCTTCTGGCGCCGGGGACCCACGAACTCCGCAACCTTCCCAACCTGCGCGATATCGATACCGCAGTGCAACTCCTGCATATTATGGGCGCGCATACCACTGCCATCGCACCGGGGACGGCACGTATAAATGCGGATGAGATCGCGTGTGCCGAAGCACCCTATGATCTGGTGCGCACCATGCGTGCCTCGGTGCTGGTCCTGGGACCGCTGCTCGCGCGCCTGGGATATGCGCGCGTGAGTCTCCCCGGCGGGTGCGCCATCGGGGCACGGCCGGTGGATCAACACCTCAGCGGCCTTGAAGCGATGGGGGCGAAGATCGACCTGGAGCATGGCTATATCGAAGCCCGTGCCGAACGCCTACAAGGCGCGCGGATCTATCTGGACATCCCTACGGTGGGGGGGACAGAAAACCTTCTCATGGCGGCAACCCTGGCGCAGGGACGCACCATAATCGAGAATGCGGCGCGGGAGCCGGAAATTATCGACCTGGCAAAGGCGTTACAGAACATGGGAGCGCAAATAGAAGGGGCGGGTAGCGATGCTATCACTATCCATGGCGTGGAAAAATTGCGCCCCATGAATCATGCCGTAATGCCGGATCGCATTGAGGCGGGGACCTTTATGGTGGCAGCCGCCATCAGCCGCGGCGATGTTCTGGTAAGGGATGCCGAAGCGGAACACCTGGAGGCGGTGATAAGCAAGTTGCGCCAGAGTGGCGCCGAGGTACACTGTGTCCCTGAAGGAATCCGGGTCAGGTGTGAAGGTCCTTTGCAGCCGCTGCGGATTAAGACCAGCCCCCATCCGGGATTTCCTACGGATATGCAGGCACAGTTCATGGCGCTTTTGACCCAGGCGGAAGGCACCAGTATTATCAGCGAGAATGTATTTGAAAACCGCTTTATGCACGTGAGTGAATTACAGCGATTAGGGGCCAGAATCCGCGTTGATGGTCGTCAGGCGACTGTTGATGGCAGGGTCGAATTGCTGGGCGCTCCGGTGATGGCCACGGATCTGCGCGCAAGTGCATCCCTGGTGCTGGCGGCACTGGCGGCGGAAAATACTACGGAGATTTCACGCATATACCATCTGGATCGGGGTTATGAGCGCCTGGAGGAGAAACTCAGTCACCTGGGTGCAGATATCCGGCGCGTGCGTTAGCCCCCCCCACCTAAACGAGACGAGGAGCAGCATGAGCGACTTTATCACCTTTGCCCTGCCCAAAGGGCGCATTATGCAGGATTCCATTGAGTTGTTCGGCCGGATAGGCATCACCTGCCCGGAGATGGAAGAGGAAAACCGCAAGCTGGTGTTCGAAAATCGCGACGCCGGGTATCGCTTTATCGCTGTGCGCGCTACCGATGTCCCCACATACGTGGAATACGGCTGTGCCGATATCGGGGTGGTGGGCAAGGATACCCTGCTGGAGCAGGAGAAGGATCTGTACGAACCCCTTGATCTTAATTTCGGCTACTGTCGCTTGGTGGTGGCGGAGCCGCGTGATCTGGAGGAAAAAGACGATCCCACACGCTGGTCCAATATCCGGGTGGCTACCAAGTACCCCAACATAACCGAGAAATACTTTCGTGCACGTGGGATTCAGGTGGAGTTGATCAAGCTTTACGGCTCTATTGAGCTCGCCCCCCTGGTGGGATTGACCGAGCGCATTGTCGATCTGGTTTCCACCGGA
>JAIVHC010000161.1 GCA_020201305.1 Geobacteraceae bacterium | reverse complement strand
GGTTGAGGAACAGGTCGAGGGCAGCACAGATATCAGTGCATACTACATCAGCATGTTGCAGCGTAGGTGCAGCGGCTCCCTCTGCCTGCACTACGGCGATCCCCAGGCATGCTGTGCGGAGCATGAGGTTGTCGTTGAAACCGTTGCCAATGGCCGCACAGTGCTCCGCCCCGAGTCGGGCAATGTAATCTCGCTTGGCCTCTGCCTGCTCCTGAGGTTCGATCACGTGAAGTACGCACCCGAGAGGTTTAAGGGTTTTGCGCGCACTGCCGTGGGTATCCGCAGTGATTACCCTTATTTCAAGATGGCGAGCCAGGTTTTCAATGCGTGTACTAATACCATCGATCAGCTGTGCATCGCAGGTGAGGGTGCCATTGCAGTCCAGCACCAGATGCTGAAGCTGCATCGTCTCCATCCCTGGGACCTCGATCTCAAGCATGGAGTCCTAATCTCCGCTTCCCACCAGCGGGAGGATATTGTCAACCGCGAAGAAAACCAAGTAGCGATCTTTCTGCGCATATCTGCTGGTACCGCGCTCTGCCAGAAGTTCATCGATGCGCGGGGTGTTGTGTTCTTCCGCAACCTTACTCAGGTGCAGACGTACCCCCTTGTAACCATCTTCCTGCTGCAGAAACAGATATGCCGCATGCGGATTGCTCTGTACATTGGCATAACTGAGACGATCAAGCATAATAAAGGCAATGCTATCATCGTCGAGAAAGCGGGGGCGGGCATAGATGGCGGAATTAACCTTGCCATCCGCGTCCGCAGTGGAGAGAATGCCGGTACCTTCAGTACTTTCGAAGTATTCTTTTAACTCTTTGAAATCCATTTGAAACTCCTTTCGGGGTTTGGTAATTTCAGCGGCCTGTTACGTGAACCATATTGGTCATTGCAAGGTAACATCGAATAATACAGGAGAAGCAGGTGAAAATATATGTACTTATGGTTGTTCTGCTACTGTGCACATTACGGGTGGAAGCACGGACATTGGCGCAGGATGTTGCAGAGCCGCTCCACGACAGCATTGCCATGCAGCAGCGTTCCCAAGAGGAACTTGACGCGTGGGAACGCGAAAAAACCGCGTTATTACAGGAATTTGAGACGCTGCTCCAGCGTAGGGAGAAGCTGAAAAACCGCAATGCTCGCCTGGAGGAGCAGAAAAAAATCCTGGCACATAAAATCGCGCAATCCAAACAAGCTATGATTCAGGCACGGGAGCTGGGGCAGGAGATGGAGCCGTTTCTGCGGCAGAGCGCCGATATGCTTGATGTCATGCTGGAGGATAGCATGCCGTTTTATCTGGAGGAGCGCGAGGCACGAATCCGCCAGCTGCACGAGGAGGTGTGGGCGGCAGATGTTCCGGTCGCAGAGCAGTTTCGCCATCTGATGCAGGTTCTAAAGAGCGAATACGACTACGCCCACAGTGTTGATGTGAGGGCGCAGGAACTCGAAATTGAGGGAGAGCGCGTGTTTATGTCGCAGCTGCGCATCGGTAATCTGGCGTTGTTTGCCCTGAGTCTGGATCAACAGCGTTGCGCCCACTACGACCCCGTGTCGCGCGAGTGGCGTTGGCTCGACCCGCGCTGGAGCGCAGAGCTGACTAAGGCCGTGGCGATGGGGAACAAACAGCGCCCCGTTGATTTACTTACCCTGCCCTTTGGACGCCTGGAGCAACAGAGATGAACACGAAAATTGCACCCTGCAAGGGGAACATGTTCTATGTACTCGGGCTGATTGCCGTGCTGATATTGCTGTTGGGATTGTTCAGCGTCCACGCAGAAGCACAGGATGCGCGCACCGGGGTACAGAGTCCCGAGGCGTTGCTGGAACGGGCCAGAGCACACAAAGAGGACGTTGCCGCCCGGATTGAAACGCTGAGCCGTGTGCTGGAGACGGATCGTAAGAGTGTAGAGGAAAAACTCACGCAGCTGCGGGATGAAGTGGAGGGATTGGATCGCACCCATGCAGATCTCCAGAAACAGGTGCAGGACCGCCGCACGCAACTGGAAACGCAAAAGAAACTGGAACAGGAACATAACCAGCAGCACGCTGAACTGCTGGGCTCCATCCGCACCAACGTAGCTGATGTGGTGGGGATGGTGAAAAACAGCCCCGTTACTGCGCTGGAACCACATCAGGATCAGAGGCTGGAGAAATTCCACGGCTCTGAAGCCGCTCCCGGAATTCAGGAGGTGCGTATCCTGCGCACGCTGATGCTGGAGCAGATCCAGGATGCCGCCCAGGTACAACGCGAGCGCATCATAGTTGTGAATCGTACCGGAAAGCGAGTGGATGCAGAAGTTGTATTGCTCGGGGCATTTACCGCGCTGTATCGGAGCGATGCCGAGGTGGGCTTTGCCCTCTATTCACCTCCCAGTCGACAGTTGCTTGCTCTGTCGCAAGCACCGGGGTACACCGTGAAAAAAGATATAGAGGCTTATATAGATGGGGGCGTGGAGGCGGCTCCCATTGATATAGGCCACGGTGCATCCCTGCGTCAGATGACCTATGAGCGCAGCCTGGGGGAACAGGTTCAGTACGGTGGTTTCATCGTGTGGCCAATCCTGGGTATAGCCCTGGTAGCACTGGTTCTGGTGCTGGAGCGTGTCTGGTTTCTGAGCCGGCAACGCTATGATGCAGAGGAGATCCTGCATCTGTTGCAACCATGTATTGAGGCGCAGAAGTGGAAGGAGTGCCAACAAATATGCGAGGGTCACGCTGCCCCGCCCGCACGGGTGTTCAGGGCCGGGATCCCCTTTGTTACACGTCCGCGCGCAGAGCTGGAGAATGTTCTGCAGGAGGCGATTCTGGCAGAAATCCCCGCGCAGGAGCGTTTTCTCTCCACCCTCGCAGTACTGGCCTCCATCGCCCCGCTCCTGGGATTGCTGGGCACGGTAACGGGGATGATCCACACCTTTGAGCTCATCACCTTTCATGGTACCGGTGATCCGCGCATGCTTTCCTCTGGTATTTCAGAGGCGCTCGTCACCACCATGTTCGGTCTTGGAGTCGCAATCCCGGTTATGCTCGCGCACAGCCTTATCAGCCGTCGGGTGGAAAGCCGTATTGCTGATCTGGAAGAAAAGGCGATCAGTTTTGTAAACCGGGTTACCAAGGCGCGTCAGGCTGAGAAACAGACCGAAAGCGTTGCCACGGAGCATAACTGATGGGTTGGCTGAAGCCCGCATGGGATTATATCCACACCGGGGGGATAGTGATGTTGCCTCTGGTGTTGATTTCCGTGATCCTGTGGGGCTGTATCATCTATCGTCTTCTGATATTGAAGCAGCTTTACCGCAAAGATATCACCCCAGCTCAGGCGCGCTCCTGTGTGAGCGGCAGAACTGCTCCCCCTCACGAAGGCCAGGGAGTGGCTGTAACACTGGTGCGTACCTTTGTTTCCCTGCGCAGTAGAGACCCGGAGCTTGATCGACATCTGCTAGAAGAAGCGGCCACTCAGGTGCGCAGTTCTCTGCGCCAGGGGGTGAACCTGATCAGTGTGGTCTATTGGGTACGGTGCTGGGGATGATATCCACCTTTGATACCATCGCGCTCTTCGGCAACAGCAATCCGCGCGCCATGGCGGGGGGGATTTCCGAAGCCCTGGTTACCACCCAGACCGGTTTGATTGTGGCGATTCCGGGATTGTTTATGCGCAATTTTATACAACGCCGTGCAGATGGGTTGGAATTGCGTCTCAATGCATTGGTTCAGGATCTCAAACGCCAGCTTGAGCCTTCGGATTCAGGTGTCGGATCAGCAACAGGAGGTGAAGCATGATCAATATAACTGCAGCACGGCGGGCACGGCGTCAGGGGCTGGAACTGAACATCGCCCCGCTTATCGATATGGTGTTTATCCTCCTCATCTTTTTTCTGGTCACTACGAGTTTTGTGCGCGAGACCGGGGTCGAGGTAGAGCGCCCCACGGCACAGAGTGCAGGAGCGCAGGAGAGCGCCACCCTCCTGATTGCCATCACCCGCGACAACGGGATAGTCATTGAGGGACGCTCGGTGGAAGCAGGAGCAGTGCGGGTGCATGTGGAACGTGCCATGGCGGAGAACCCTGAGGGGAGTGTGGTAATAGTAGCCGATCGGGGCAGCAGTACCGGGACCGCAGTACAGGTGCTGGATGGATGTAAACAGGCCGGGGCGGAGAATGTCGCTCTTGCTGCGGCGAATGGAAACGGCTGATGCCGAAATATTCTCCCAAGGCTACTCTGGTGTATGCCGGTCTTGGCACCCTGGCTCTCAATCTGGTGCTGTTTGTCCTGCTGCCTGAATTGGTGCGTGATCCGGAGATTAAAGTTGGACTCGACTACACCGAACCGTTGCGGGTTCAGGTGGCGCAGCAAAGGCCCAACACATCCAGGCAATCCCAGCGCGATGAGAACACCGAAACACAGACCAAACCGCAGACACAACCTGCTCCGTCTTTTGCGCACATACCTGCGCTGGAGCAGATGCCGGCTTACGATCCGCTCCTCCCGAAGTTGGAGGCAGAAACAGGCCTTCCGACTCCGGAGTTTACCCCCGCGGGTGCGGGCGAAGTATATACAATGGATGTGGGGACTGATATCGCCGCAGCGCCGCAGGTGTACGCAAGCGATGACCTGGATCAGCCGGTTCGTCCCATAGCGCAGACTCCATTCATGTATCCGCTGCGCGCCAAGCGCCAGGGGATTGAGGGCTGGGTGAAGGTTGCGCTCCAGGTAGGGATGAACGGCGAAGTTGAAGCGGTGGAGATCCTCGAAGCCAATCCCGACGGTGTATTTGAGAAGAGTGTTACGCGCGGTATCCGCAGCTGGCGGTTTTCCCCCGCCACCGTTCTGGGGGAGCGTGTACGCGCCCGGGTTGTTACCACGATTCGTTTTGAGCTGGAGGATTGAACAACGCTATGGCGCTCCGGTTTTTTCATCTTATCGCACTTCTGGCTGTTCTCCTTTGCCCTTGTATTGCCAGCGCCGAGGGCTCCCCCTCCATGCGCCCGAGTGAACATCGGGGGATTGAGCGCGCGCGTGCAGCGCTGGCGCAAAAGGAGTATGCGGAAGCGATAGCAGCCCTCGAGCCGCTGCTTGAGCGCGAGGAGCGCCATCCGCTGGTGGATTTCTATCGGGGTGTGATTGCGCAATCGCGGCAAGATTATGCTGCAGCCTGCACCTGGTTTGAACACAGTGTGGCCGGGGATCCCACCCTCCGTGCCGGATGGATTAATCTGGCGCAGTGCTACTTTCAACTCCGCGAATATGCCGGGGCGGCGCAGGCGTTTGAACGCAGTTATGTTCTCTCTGAGCCGTATGAACCACGCTGGCGCTACAATGCCGCATTGGCCTGGTATCAGGCAGGAAAGCTGGAACACGCCAAGAAACTCATCCTCCAGTTGTTGCAGGACTTCCCTGATGCGGTGGAACTTAAGTGGCGTGAACTGCTGGTGCATATATATCTACATCAGGATGGGCAGGAGGGGGAACAAAACCTCCGCCTCGCTCTTCCACACGTACAGATTCTGGCGCAGGAGAGCACTGCAGCGGCACAGCAACGTTGGCGCGAATATCTGATTCACCTGTATCTACAGCTGGATATGCCGGAAAAGGCACTGAACTTTGTTACCCATCTGCTGGAACTGGAGATATTAGAACCGCGCTGGTGGCGCATCGCGGCCCATCTCCACCAGGAGGCACAAAGCTACGCAGAGGCATTGGTGGCGTTGCAGGTAGTAGGTTTTCTCGCCCCCGGTGATGTGAAGGAAGAGAGCCTACGTGCCGATTTGTGTATGCATCTGGGGATACCTGCGCAGGCGATCCCCAGTTTTACTACCCTGCTTGAAAGAGATACCTCTGATATTGATAGAAGCAAGGTGCTGCTGGGGCTCGCCCAGGCGTATATACAGCGTCACAAACCGCAGGAGGCGCTGAAATACCTGGAGCAGTTAGATCCTGTGCAGGAGTCTGTGTCTGAGTTGCGCCTGCGCGCCCGTATCCTGTATATGCTTGAAGACTATGCACCGGCTTATACGGCGTATGTCGAGCTTGCACGCCGGGGACCGCAGCCCCGTGCCAGTGCACGTGCGTGGCTGTTCGCCGGGTATGCGGCCTGGCACACTGGCGAACTTAAAAAAGCGCAAACAGCACTCCAACATGCGGCGCAGGAACCGGAAATAAGCAATCAGGCCCAGCAGCTGCTTCGGCATTTGCAGGAGAGGGGGCGAAGGGAATAAAGTACCTTGCGCTGGTGCATAAACTGGTGTTAAAGGTAGCCGCCAAATCTTGAGAGGTCTATTGAGTTTCATGCTATTAAGTTTCATGCTGTATATGCCGCAGTCACCGCTGTGGTTTGGCAAAATATCTATTTATTTTCAGGAGGGTTCAGGTGAAATCAATACCTTTTACTGCAGTGATAATCTGTTTAATCCTATGCGCCACTACAGGCTACGCTCAGGAGAATGAAGAGCGACGCTGGCACGATGAAGCGGAATTGTCATACGTGGATACCAGCGGTAACAGCGAGGTAACCACTTTGTCTGTAAAGAACAAACTCAAGTATCAGTTCAGTGAAAAGTTCTCCGGACGCTGGAAGTTCCAGGCCCTGAATGGGGAGAGCAATGGTCAGCGCGATGCTGAATCCTATTCAACCGAGCTGCGCGGTGACTATGCGCCGACACAGCGTTTATATAATTACCTCAGTGCCAACTGGCTCAAGGATCGCTTCGCGGATATTGACCATCGCTATACCCTCGGTGCGGGTAGCGGGTACAAATTTCTCACCGGTCCGAAACACTTTCTTATCGGAGAGGCGGGCCTTACCTACACCATTGAAAAACTTATCCATGACTCCGATACCGAAT
This sequence comes from Geobacteraceae bacterium, assembly GCA_020201305.1. Taxonomy (GTDB): domain Bacteria; phylum Desulfobacterota; class Desulfuromonadia; order Desulfuromonadales; family Desulfuromonadaceae; genus JAIVHC01. The sequence continues at coordinate 7,351 of JAIVHC010000161.1, read as the reverse complement.
ACCTGGGTGGGCGTTTGTATACCGAATACATCTACCAGATCAGTGAAGATACCAGGTTCAGCCAGAGCCTGGAGGCGCTCCTGGATTTTGAAAATACGCAGAATTATATGCTCAATTCGGAGACAGCCCTGATTACTGCGATCAACAGCGTGTTTTCCTTTAAGACCAGTTACGTGATCAAATACGACAATGAACCAGCGGAAAACAGCGACGATACCGACACCGTGCTGGCTGCTTCATTGGTGGCGAATTTTTAAATTAAATGGAGTGGAAGTGTTAAGATTGAAATCCACACAGTGATGGGTTTACCGAAGGGTAACGCGGTATATGCGGTTTTATAGGCATGGGGAAAATATTGCATTATGGAGCAGGTTGCTGAAGAAGCATACGGCTTTTGTTGTTCTGTTGGCCCTGTTTCTGACCAGCCTCCCCCGTGAGGGTCGTGCCATCGAGCATGAGCCCATGCTCTCTCAGGTCTACCACGCTGACATCCAGGTGAATGGCTGGTGGATGAGTGAAAAACTTGACGGAGTGCGCGCGTACTGGGATGGCGAGGCGCTCTATAGTAAAAACGGGGTCCTTTTATATCCTCCCGCGGAATTTACTGCTGCACTTCCCCCTTTTGCCCTCGAAGGGGAGCTCTGGGGCGGACGCGGTACATTTGAGGACACTCTTTCCACCGTACTGCGTAAGGAAGCGCATCCGGGCTGGCTGACATTGGAGTACGCAGTGTTTGATGTTCCGCAGGCACGCGGAAACTTTGAGGACCGAGTGCATAAAGCCAGACTCTGGTTTGAACAACACAGAAGTCGGTATACATTTCTCGTGGAGCAGATTCCTGTGAGTGATGCGGCGCATCTTGCATCGCACCTTGATGAAGTGGTGGCACAAGGGGGAGAAGGCCTGATGGTCCGCGATCCGCACGCGGAATATGCCCCCGGACGCTCCACCTCGATTCTGAAGGTGAAGCGTTTCGAAGATGCTGAAGCTACGGTGGTGGGTCACACTCCCGGTGCAGGGCGCAACAGCGGTCGCCTTGGAGCCCTGCGTGTGGAGAACTCCATAGGGTTGGAGTTCAAAATCGGCAGCGGTTTCAGCGACGCACAGCGGCAAAACCCGCCACCTGTTGGAGCTGTGATAACGTATAAATACCATGGTCACTATCAATCCGGCATTCCTAAGTTCCCTGTGTTTCTGCGGGTGCGTATGGACGCTGAGCTTTAGTGTCTGCAACTATTTACCACCACTACCGGTACAAGGGGCTTGTGGTACCCATGGAAATGGCGTCTGTCGCCATGGACGGCGACAGTCGAACGGCCATGGACGGCCCCGGTTGCAAACAGTCGTGTCCCTTGGAATGGGTGCCATAAGCCCCGACTGAACAGTTACTAGTGTCTTCAGTAAGGAGGATGTATGATTGCGTATCTACTAAACCTGGATCCGGTACTCCAGGCCCTGCTTGCAACCCTGTTCACCTGGGCCATGACCGCTGCAGGCGCAGCCCTGGTGTTTTCCGCACGTGAAATAAAGCCTAAGTTTCTGGATTCCATGCTCGGGTTTGCAGCCGGGGTTATGATTGCGGCAAGCTTCTGGTCGCTGCTGGCCCCTGGGATTGATATGGCCGAGCAGATGGGGCAGATTCCCTGGATGGTTGCGGCGCTGGGGTTTATGTGTGGCGGGGTCAGCATGCGCATAGTGGATAAATTTTTGCCTCATCTCCATCCCAGCCTTTCTGTAGACCAGACTGAGGGGGTGAAGACCTCGTGGCAGCGCAGCACCCTGTTAGTGCTGGCTATTACCATGCATAACGTTCCAGAGGGACTCGCGGTAGGAGTAGCCTTCGGGGCGGTGGCGGCGGATTTGCCCTCTGCAAGTATTGGGGGAGCGGTAGCGCTGGCTATCGGAATCGGGATCCAGAATTTTCCTGAAGGGGCTGCGGTCTCCATGCCACTGCGCCGTGAAGGGATGAGTGCAAAAAAATCGTTTGGCCTGGGGCAGCTCTCCGGAGCGGTAGAACCCATCGCCGGGGTGTTGGGAGCTTTCTTTGTGATTTACATGCGGGATATTCTGCCCTTTGCCCTGTGTTTTGCAGCCGGTGCCATGATATTTGTGGTGGTGGAAGAGCTGATCCCTGAATCTCAGCGTAAGCAGGCGCATATTGACCAGGTGACCATGTTTACTCTTGTGGGCTTTTCAGTAATGATGATTCTCGATGTAGCACTGGGGTGATTTAAACTATTCAGCTGCGTTGAGATTCCCCATCAGGCAGGAATATTATTTACAGAGAAAGGACTGAGATGGAGGAAACCCGCGAGTACGATCTGTGTGTGCTGGGGTGTGGCCCTGGCGGATTTGCCGGGGCGATGCGCGCCTTTGATTTTGGTGTCCATGTGTGCATTGTCGAAGGAGACGAGATTGGTGGTGCCGGGGTCAAGTACGGTGCGCTGGCATCAAAAACCATGTGGGAACTGGCGAAGGACTATGCCGTTGCCAATCGCGTTGATCGCGGATATCGCGCCTCCGGTTTGAACGTGGATTTCAAGACCCTGATGGGGACTGTAGAAGAGGCGGTGAAGGAGCGTCAGTATCAGATGCTTACCCAGTTGGAAACCTTTTCCCCCCAACGCTGGGCGGGGGCGGGGTCCATTACTCTGCTTAATGGATGGGCGGAGTTCCACGATTCGAATACGCTATCGGTGCAGCCTCGCTCAGGTGCGGCATATCAGATCAAAGCGAAAAATTTTCTCATTGCTACCGGAAGTTGTCCGCGTCCATATCCAGGGATTGAAGTGGATCAGCGCCGGATCTTTGATTCAGATGGAATCAACAACATTGAAGAATTTCCCAAACGGCTCCTGATTATCGGTGCCGGGGTGATAGGGTGCGAATATGCTACCATCTTCTCCAATTTCGGTCACACCCGGGTGCATCTGGTGGATAACAAAGAGCGCGTACTTCCGTATGAGGATGGCGATGTAAGTCGCTTTGTAAGTCGCAATCTGGAGAAGGACGGGGTTAAGGTTCATCAGTCTGCCACCTTACGCAAAGTGGAGCACCATCCGGATTATATGCGCGCGTTTCTCGATTTTCCCGACGCTCACAGCGAAGTCCTCGAAGTGGATAATATTCTGTTTTCCGTGGGGCGTAAACCCAATCTGGAAAAACTCAAGCTCGAAAATGCCGGTATACAGGTGGATGAAAGAGGCTATCTGACCACTGGTTCTGACTGCCGTGTGGCGCAGAATATTTTTGCCTGCGGGGATGTAACCTGTCATCCCAACCTGGTGAATATTGCCGAAATGGAAGGGCGGATGGCGGCGAAAGTGATGTTGTGTCGCGTTATCCATCCGCTTAACTATCATAATATGTCGGCGATTATGTTTCTCAACCCCTCTATTGCTACCGTGGGCTTAAGTGAGGAGGCGTGTCAGGCGAAAGGATACAGGTACAGGGTCGCATATGTGAGCAATGCGCTGATGAGTCGTCCTATTGCGATGCGGAATACGCGCGGATTTGTGAAAATAATTGTCCACGATGACGCAGAGATGAAGATTCTGGGGATGCGTGCCGGAGGGCCGCAGGTATCTAATGTGGTGACAGCAATCGCGCATTTTATGGATCACGACAAAGGTGCTACCGATGTGCTGAAATCGGTCTACCCACATCCGAGTATTTCTGAAGTTACCCAGGAATGTTTGCGCCTGCTGCTGGGGAAATCGGTATACAAGCCGCAGGCCTTTCCGGATAAGATGTGGGTTAAAACCTGGAGTCCGGATAAGGGATACGCCTCACCTCAGGGGCGAAAGCTTGACACCTGCAGGATTGGGCAGTGAAGGAGTAATAACGAAGGAGATGTTTTTTTGCGCTCCTGATTACACATAGGTGAAAACAACAAAGCCCGCTTTTTAAGAGCGGGCTTTGTTGTTGAATCGAAAGGTTTCGAACGGGATCAGCTTGACTCGCCCAACAGGGCACTGCGCTCTTCCATGCAGAGCTCATAGTGATGATGGGTAGAGCGGGCGTTAGCAAGATATACATTTTTCACTGCGGGATCGTCAATCTTTTCGGCCATCTCCACCAGGTCCTTTTCCAGCTCCGCTTCCTGATCGATGGCGAGTTCGATGGCCTTGCGCTCATCAAAGTCTCCCAACATTGCCTGCTGCAATGCCTTCCACCAGCTCGATTCTGTATCCGGTTCGCGCGCAATAAATGCTTCGAAATCGGTAATATCATCTCCCTTGTAGAACTCGAAGAACATGTGTGCGTGCTGTTTCTCTTCCTGGGCCAGGATTTCAAATGCACGTTTTGCGTGGTCATCAAACATTTTTTCAGCGGCGTACTTATAGAAGTCCATAGCATCCTTTTCAGTCTGCATGGCATCCTTGATTGCTGCCTGTAGATCCAATTTTTCACTCATGAGGAATCCCCCTTCTGTAATATCGCGGTTAAACCAGTGTGTCAGGTTAACAGTGTGTCGGTTAAATTCTATTGCCCCGGTTTTTTGCACTGGCTAAGTCATGCGAGGCACCAGGGCGGATAACGTAAACGCCGAACATTGTATACAATTGCATCCATGCATGCAATCGTTTAGCCCTAAATTAATCTGTCACCGCATCCTTGCGCCCGTAACCATGGTTCCATTGTAACTATTCACCATTTGCAGCCGGGGCTTGTGGTACCCATGGAAAGGGCGTCTGTCGCCATGGACGGCGACAGTCGAACGGCCATGGACGGCTCAAAGTGTCCCTTGGAATGGGTGCCACAAGGCCTTGCTGAATAGTTGCGTTCCATTTTAATTGGGGCTGAACAGCAACATCTCTGATTGGGCGGGATGTTCAGCAACAAAGGCCCCCCTGTCGATTACAGGAGGGCCTTTGTGTTTGCTCGGTTATGTGACTGTAAATGAGTCACGGATGTTTTGTACTACTGCATGAAAACACTCAGTTCCACGCGCCGATTCTGCTGTCTACCCGCATCAGTGTCGTTACTGGCAAGCGGTTTCTCTTCGCCGAACCCCTTGGTAACCAGCTTCCGGTCGCTGAGACCAGCTTCTTTAACCAGATATGCTTTGACTGCGTCTGCGCGTTCCTGTGACAGCTGCTGGTTGTACTCGGCATTACCAACGCTGTCTGTGTGCCCGGCAATCATGATTTTCTGACCGGGATATTCGTTGATGAACTGGACTGCCTTTGCGAGCTTGTCATGGTTGCGTTCAAGGATTGCGGCACTGTTGGTGTCAAATTCAACTACAAGGTGTATCTTAAGCTGGCATCCGTTTTCATCCACCTGCGCACCTGCAGGAGTATTAGGGCAGCGATCCTTGAAGTCAATCACACCATCATTGTCGCTGTCGAGGCTGCAGCCTTTGCTGTCAACGGGGGCCCCGGCCGGGGTATCGGGGCAGGCGTCATCCGCATCAATTACGCCATCGTTGTCGCTATCAAGGCCACAGCCTACACTGTTGACCGCAACCCCTTTGGGAGTGTCGGGGCACTTGTCTTTGTAGTCAAAAACGCCGTCGTTGTCGCTGTCAAGCGCGCAGCCTTTTTTGTCGACAGGGGCACCGGCCGGGGTGTCGGGACACTTGTCTCTGTAATCAAAAACGCCGTCATTGTCGCTATCGAGCGCGCAGCCCTTGCTGTCGACGGGGGCACTCGCCGGAGTGCCGGGGCACGCATCGTTTTCATCCAGAACGCCGTCGTTGTCGCTGTCGCGCTTAGCACCTTCGCCCAGGAAAAACACCAGACCCGCCTGATAAAGGAGGCTGTTGGGCTCACCGCCGGTATCAAGCATGTGGCGTACCTCGGTGTTCAGGGCAATGTCCTTGCCTATGAAGTACTTAAGTCCTACGCCGTAGTTGAACTGGGCCTCGTTCTCGTCTTTGAGACCATCCTTGCCGTCAATGCCCAGATAGCCGAGGGCAGCGGTGACGTAGGGTACGAGCCGCTCTTCGGGCATGAAGTGATACAGGGCCCCGATTGAAGCTGTTGTGAGGTCGGTGTCCTGATCTCTACGGTCCGGGGAGTACGACCCGGCAAAGTAGCTGCTCAGGTTGGCAGAGTAGTTGTACCCGAGCCCGAGGGAGTAGTTGATTTCGGGGTTGTAATCATCGGTACTCTCTTTATCAAATCCACCGATCATTGGGTTAACGAAGAAGCGGCCCTCCTGGGCAGCCTGGTTGAGGTCGGATGCAAATCCGACCAGGGGTATGCTGCACATAAGCAGCACCAGTACGGCTAATCTTTTCATGGTTCCTCCTAGTTGAGCGTATTACATGAGTAAAATAATGTAGTGATTCGCATCTATCTTCACTACAGGGGTGCGAACCGCCATGCAGCGGAACAACAGACATCATGTTCTATTAGCCAGCGCAATGCGCATTTAATATAATTACAAAGGCGATAAATATAGTATAGAATTGGAGAATAGCATGTTTTGTCTTAATGGGAAAGATTGAAGCGCATGTTACTTTGTTAAATTCTGCTTTTTATATTGAACGCTATGCTCAGCAAGAAAGGGGGATAGCCCGGATATGCACCCCGCGCGCAATTACAGCGTAGCGTACATATCCTGTTTGGCAAGATTTGTATAATTAAAAAAAATATTATGTGCGGTTTCTATGTGTGCTATGTAACGTGCACGAGGGGCTTTAGACGGTGGTGTCAAATTTGCGTAGATATTCTTTAAGCTGAGTGCGCGTCTTGTCATCCAGAGGGCTGAATTCAACTCCGGAAAGGTGCATGCCGGAGTCAGTGAAATAGGAGTGCATCACCTCGCCCTCGAGGTGTATAATGCTGTCTGCCAGAGCTATGTCCATCCTGAGTTTTAACCCTTCTTCCAGGGGAATGCGGGTTTCAATCAATAGCCCCTTTTCATTCGCATCCAGGGTGCGCCCCATATCCTGGGTGAGTTCGCTAACATCATTCTTTGTCACATAGTAAACGAGATTCAGGGTCTCAAATCGCTGGTGTCTGCGCCGTTCTTCCATGCGTTGTATCCTCTCCCTTTTCAGTTGAGTTCTGCAGAGGTATTCTTGGTGGCCATGACGATATTAACCGGATTTTGAGCCTCAAAAATTTTGTAATCACTGGTGTTACTCGTGCGCGCGATATTTACCGTAGTTACCTGAATAGCATAGCCGTTGTTTTCGAAAAAATCTGTTGCTCCCGTTAGGGTGTCAAGGGTTGAGGCGGTAAGTACGATGCGTCCGTCCGGGTTCAGGCGTGCGTCAGTGGTTTCGAGGAGACTCCAGAGTTTGCCCCCGGAGCCACCGATAAATACCCGATCCGGATCCGGAAGTTCTTCCAGACATGAAGGTGCTTCTCCTTCAATAATGCGGACATTACGGGTA
>JAIVHC010000253.1 GCA_020201305.1 Geobacteraceae bacterium | reverse complement strand
AACAACAGGCTCGAGCTTTGGTCGATTATGCGGTAGATATCCTTGAGCTGGAGACCTTTGCACTCCTTCAGCCGGAGAATAAGTTGGGCAATGATTTTGTGCGTCACTTTCGTTCTGCATTAGAGCGTGAGGGAGGCAAAGTGATCTACCATCGTACATATCCTCCGGGGAGTACCGACTTCCGTGCAGCATTGAAACCCATGGCGCCACCGGAAGAGGATAAGGTAAAAGAACAGAAGGAGGGAACGATAGTTGAAAGCGGGCTCGAAGGGGAAACCCCCACAGAAGATAAAGAACCGGAGCTTGACTTTGATGCGCTCTTCATCCCCGATTTTGCAGATACGGTTGCACTCCTTGCGCCACAACTGGCGTTCTCTGATATAGAGGGAGCGCAATTGCTCGGAATTAACGGGTGGAATTCGACCGATCTTCTCAATCAGGCTGGCAGCTATGTGCGCGGCGCGGTGTTTAGCGATGGTTTTGACCCCGATTCCAGCGATATCTTTGTACAGAATTTTGCCACTCGTTATCGGCAGCGCTATGCCGAGACGCCTACTATTCTTGCAGCCCAGGCCTACGATGCCACAAATCTTCTCCTGCATATACTGCGTGATCCGGATGTGACCCGGCCACACCAGTTGCGCTCTCGGGTGCAGGATGTGGAGTACACAGGCGGAGTAAGCGGGCTGCGCGGCTTTGACGCTGAAGGCGAAGCAGTACGCGACATAGTATTGTTCAAGTTCGGGCGCAAGAAGATTGAGCGTATAGATCCGGCAGCACTGCAACCGATGGAGTTGGAGGAGTTTGTGCTGCCGGCGTTTGAGTAAGCTGAAAAGATAAGTTAACTGTTCTGCCCTATTCCCGAACGGAGTTCACCAGTGGGTGCTGTGTACTTACAAAATAAATAACACTGAACTTTTAACCATATAGGATTTTATGGCCAGATTTGTCCGCACACTAACTACGAGCCGGCTGGAGATCAGCCGGCAGCTATCGCTGAATTGACTGCGGGCCTCAAGGAGGGAGCGTCAGATCAGGTACTCCTCGGGGTTACCGGGAGCGGGAAAACCTTTACCATGGCCAACGTGGTGGAGCAGGTGCAGCGCCCCACCCTGGTGCTGGCGCATAACAAGACCCTGGCGGCGCAACTCTACGGCGAATTCCGCGAACTCTTTCCGGACAACGCGGTGGAGTATTTTGTTTCCTACTACGATTACTACCAGCCCGAGGCGTATGTCCCCAGCAGCGATACCTTTATCGAGAAGGATTCCTCCATCAACGAGGAGATCGACAAACTGCGTCACAGTGCCACACGCAGCCTCCTGACCCGGCGTGATGTCATTATTGTGGCCTCGGTGTCGTGTATCTACGGCCTCGGTTCCCCGGAAGCCTACTACGGCATGCTCGTGGGGCTCGAAGTGGGCAACAGCATGGAACGCAATGATCTGCTCCAGAACCTGGTGGAGATTCAGTACCAACGCAACGATGTGGATTTTCATCGTGGCACCTTCCGGGTGCGCGGCGACAGTGTGGAGATCTTTCCGGCATATGAGGAGGATCTGGCCCTGCGTATTGAATTTTTCGGCGATGAGATTGAGGCTATCAAGGAGATTGATCCCCTCACGGGCAAGGTGATTGACAACCTGCCCCGCACCAGCATCTTTCCGGCGAGCCACTATGTCGCCACCCGCCCCACCCTCGAACGCGCGGTAAAACAGATTCAGGACGAGTTGCAGCAGCGCATTGCGTATTTCCGCGAGAATAACCAGCTTATTGAAGCACAGCGCATTGAGCAGCGCACCATGTTCGATATCGAAGTGATGGAGGAAATGGGTTATTGCCAGGGGATCGAGAACTATTCCCGCTATCTCGATGGCAGAAAGGCCGGAGAAGCTCCCGCCACCCTGTTTGACTATTTCCCCGATGATGCCCTGATGTTTATCGATGAAAGCCACGTGAGTGTATCCCAGGTGGGTGCGATGTACCGGGGGGATCGTTCGCGCAAGGAGACCCTGGTCTCCCACGGTTTTCGCCTCCCTTCGGCGCTGGATAACCGCCCCATGAAATTCAGCGAGTTTGAAGGTAAGCATTTGCAGACTATCTATGTATCCGCAACCCCGGCGGAGTACGAACTCAAGAAAGCCGGTGGAGTGGTGGTGGAGCAGATTGTACGTCCCACCGGGCTCCTGGATCCCCCCATCGAGGTGCGCCCGGCGCAGGAGCAGGTGGATGATCTGCTCGAGCAGATCCATGCCACGGTAGAGAAAAAGTGGCGCGTGCTCGTAACCACGATGACCAAGCGTATGGCCGAAGATCTTACCGGTTATCTCAATGATGCCGGGGTGAAGGTGCGCTATCTCCACTCGGATATCGATACCGTGGAGCGGGTCGAGATTATCCGCGGACTGCGGCGCGGCGAGTTTGATGTGTTGGTGGGAATCAATCTCCTGCGCGAAGGGCTGGATATTCCCGAAGTAGCGCTGGTGACAATTCTGGATGCGGATAAAGAGGGCTTTTTGCGCAGCGAGCGCGCTCTGATCCAGACCTGTGGACGTGCGGCGCGTAATGTGGATGGACGCGTCATTATGTATGCGGATCGGGTAACGAAATCGATGCAGGCATGTCTCGATGAGACCGAGCGCCGGCGCGTGCAGCAGCTGGAATACAACCGCGAACACGGCATTACCCCCAGGGGCATCATTAAATCGATGCGTTCCCTCCTCGAGGATATCCATGTTGAAGGGGATGAATTGCTCGAAGTCGCGGAAGAGGTGCAGGAGTGGCACAGCCCGCAGCAGTTACGCCGCGAGATTGAAAAAGTGCGCAAGCAGATGCTCAAAGAAGCGGCAGATCTCAACTTTGAGGCCGCGGCTGAACTACGCGATAAACTGCAAAAGCTGGAGAAGGAGGAGTTGGGGCTGTAGTCAAATTCTTTCTTTACGCCGCAACCTCAAGATGTAAAGTTGCAAAACACGTAACTTTACCCATTGCCCTTACTGAAGAGAAATAAAATCCACAAGGAGATTACATGGCACATTACGGTTTTATCGGCGCAGGACTCATGGGTTTACCCATGGCGACCAATCTGCTAAAGGCAGGACATG
>JAIVHC010000078.1 GCA_020201305.1 Geobacteraceae bacterium | reverse complement strand
GATCAGACATGGGAGCTAACCCAAAGTCATCCAGGATCAGAAGGTCGGTTTTAGCGTACCCCAGCATCAGCTTGCCGTAGCGTCCATCTGCCTTGGCCAGGCGCAACTCTTCAAACAAACGCGGCAGACGCAAGTAAGCCACGCTGTAGCCTTCCAGGCATGCTTTATGCCCCAGTGCACAGGCCAGATAGCTCTTGCCAACGCCGGTAGGGCCACAGATCAGAACATTGAGACCGCGACTAATCCAGCCGCAAGAAGCCAGACTCAGAATCAAGGATTTATCCAATCCCCTGGATGATTTTAAATCAAGATCCTCGACACAGCAGGAGTGTCTTAGCTTTGCCTTCTTCAGACGGGTAGAAAGGCGGCGGTTTTCCCGATCCGTCATCTCTCGATCAATAAGCAGTCCAAGGCGTTGTTCGAAGCCCAACTCCTCGATATCCGGCATACGCTGCTGCTCTTCCAGGGCTTTTAGCATGCCACCTAAGCGCAGGGTCTGAAGTTTTTCCATAGTGGGGTGATTCAACATTATCATCTCCTTTTAGTTGTAGTAGTGACCGCCGCGAATGTTGTCATGGGCAACGGGTTGCATGTCAGGTAATGACTGCTGCCGGGGCTGCTTATCGAGACCGCTTGCCAGGATCGACTTAACGCTTTTGTAGGCGGTTGCGCCACCTTCGAGCGCCAGTTCACAAGCTGCTTCGAGGCGCTGCGGGGTATACGTCTTTGCCAGGCTGATAAGCCCCATGGCAGAGCGGAATGCCTGCTGGGCATGCTGGCGTGAGGAAAGAATCACCTGCGTCATCGCAGCCGTCTGAGGCCCGTTTTTACCCGCCCAGCGGATCAGACGTTCAGGCGTCCATTCTGCATATTCCTGATGCCCTTTAGGCATATGCGCATTAACCGTGGTGTGGCGTCCTTTTTCGAAAGAGCGCCGATGCGAAGCAATGCGTTTACGCTTCAGGAAGCACTCAACAATCTCGTCCGTAATCCGGGCATCAAGCTGTTTGCCTCTTGATTGATACGGAACCGAGTAATAGTGTCCATCCACCTCGATATGATAATCGATCCCCACGCGTACCTTCTTCCATTGCGCAAAGGTATATGCCTGCTTTGGCAGTGCTTTTAGTTCCGGCAGATCCAAAGACTCAAACGCTTCCTTACGGCAGCCGGGCAGCTTCTTGAAAGGACGGGTGTTTAAATCCTTGAGCAGGGTACGAATCGCCGCATTGGCTTCTTGAAGACTGAAGAAGGTCTGGTTGCGCAAACGCGCGAGTATCCAGCGTTCTACAACCTGTACCCCCAGCTCTGCCTTGGATTTATCCTTTGGTCTGCGCACCCTGGCTGGAATAACTGCGGTCCCGTAGTGTTCCGCCAGATCCTGATAGCTTGGATTCAGATCGGGTTCGTAGCGACAGGGCTTACTTACTGCGCTCTTGAGATTGTCCGGAATAACCAGCTCTGGAACCCCGCCCAAAAATTCAAAGGCGCGGACGTGGGAACCAAGCCAGTCGTTAAGATTCTGGCTCAGGGTAGCTTCAGCAAAGGTGAAATTGCTCGCGCCCATTACCGCAACAAACACCTGCGATTCGCTGATCTCACCGGTATGCCGGTTGACGATTGGCAAGGTATGCCCGGCGTAGTCAACGAAGAGCTTTTCTCCTGCCTTGTGGATCTGACGCATGGAGACCTTGAGCTTACGCGCCCAGCGCCGGTAGTGTTCGCAAAATTGGCTGTAACGATACCCATTCGGCTGCTCGGCATAGTACTCCTCCCACAGCAGCGTCAGGGTTACTCCTTTGCGTTTGAGTTCTGTGTGAAGGTGGGAATAGTCCGGGAGTACACGTTCAAAATGTGCCACAGGCTCAGTAGAAGGGAACAGCAATGCATGGAGCTGACTATCACTCATTGAGTCCGGCAGGGGCCAACTCAGGCCGGCTGTAGATGCGCGGCGCAGATAATCACTGACGGTAGTGCGGGATACGTTTAGACAGCGGGCAATCGGACGTTGCCCCAGGTTGCTGTCAAAATGAAGACGAAGTGTTTCTCGGATTTTACGCATAGATAACCTCTTGTTAGCCAACGGTGCACCTCCCTGGATAAAAATGAATTTCCAAGGTTGTACACCAGAGTTATCCAGCGTTGCTTTTTATTCCGCTCTAAACTGGTCCACCGATTCCGGTCAGGTATAAAAAGTGGCACAGTTTGCAGCGGAATCAGTGGCCCACATTACACCGGAATGCCTGGACCAGTTTGCCCCGGAACGGGTGGCCCACTTTGCAGCGGAATCGGTGGCCGGTTTGCTCCGGAATATGCAGAGGGCAACTGAATACTCCTTATACCTAACGCGCAGCGGATTAATTGGAAAGAGGAACGAACTGAAATTCAGTCCGCCTGCCGCTCCTTTTTATGCATTACTCACTGACCGTTGGAAATTGCCGTCCTTATTATTGGGGCTACCGTATGCTCAGTGATACCTTTTTCTTTACAGTACTGGGTTTGCAGCCAATCAGAGATCTTTCTCTGACCTTTACTTGCATTGCACCCCCTGCAACATAGAGCAATATTTTCTCGGGTAACGATTGATGCATCATTAATTATGTGTTCCCAGCTTGCTGAAGACCGGGATGACACCTTAGGAGACAGGAACGGCTGACCACAATAAACACAAACCTTGTCTCTATCTCGGACTTCCTTCTCTAGCCACCCAGGGATATTCCAATTATTCGCCATTTATATTGTGCTCACTTTCTGCCCAACACGTGCTTTCCAGCCTAGACACCGCTATGCTTAAGAAATCTTAGGTGCTTGCTTTTGTTACCTTTGTTCAAAATTTGACAAGTGCAATCAATGATATTTTCACCTTAGTCCGAAATAATCTCCGCAGACACTCCAAAGTGCAGCAACATCGAGAACTCAGCCTACAGGAACCCGACCTGCGCTTTCAATAATTTAATAAACTTATTCTCCAGAAAGACTTAGCTCATACTACATTCGAGCCACAACCTACCTGGTCATCAACGCCTTTTTGTCATCCTGGACTTGCTTCAGCCATTTGCACAAAAAACGAGATTGCGGATCAATTCCGCAATGACGGGGTAATGCAACTTATGATGTGTGCAGATGAATAGAGG
>JAIVHC010000077.1 GCA_020201305.1 Geobacteraceae bacterium | reverse complement strand
GAGTATTTGCGATAATGCGGGCAATTTCCTCGATGGATAGATTGTCCTCTTTGGCTATTTGAACTGGGGGTATGCCGCAGTCGAATTTTTTCCGAATTCTTCTGTCGCGATTCCGGATGCCGCGTTCCTGGGTTTCCTCCTGATATATTCCGCTATTCATTTGTGTGCCAGGGTATGCCTCAAAGTCATCGGGGTTTTCCAGATAACCCGCAGCGCAAAGAGCTTTTGCGTATGTACGCAGTGTTCCTCGTCCTAGATTTTCGTAAGAAAGAAGTTCGTCTGCATGCATTTTCAGCAGCGGGGAGATAACTTCTCGCTCAAACTCCACATGGTAAGCAGGATTTACTTCAGCTGATTCGAAAATAGTGCTCAGAAGCTTTCGCGCTCTGAGGCCCAGCTGAGACCAGAACGTTATGCTGGGGGCTCAGATCCCCTTTCGGGTTGTTTTGCAGTTTTTTATTCTCGAAATAATCCAGGATATCCTGCTTGTATTCACGCCATTCAGATCTTCGAACAGATTGGCCGCTGTCGAGTATAGTTTTTAACGGGTGGTTTCCGGGAAGTATCCTGGCATATTCCAGACACAGCTCTCTTGCAACCTGCCCTACATAAGCCTCGGATACATTGTGTTTCCGGCCAATCACCAGAAGAGTCGCATAGCCTAAATACGCTTCAAGAATTTTGTGTTTATTTGATGCTTTGGACATATGGATTGAACAACCCCAATTTTCTTCTTATTTTTCAAGCTACCGACTGCCTGATAAACTCACATCCTTATTTACTCAAATAAGTATTTAAGCCAATGAGGGTGTGATGTGTTGAGTACTGGGTATAGCTTCCGCACAGCAAGGGCACACAAGTTGAGGTGGTAGGTATAGCGCACACAACCTAAACCCTTAGTATGGATGTCTGCTCTTGAAATGCCTGTTTTGGCGACTGGAATAAAAGTATAAAAGCTTTATCTGTTTTCTCATTTCCTGCATACCCTCTGTCTTGTCTTTGACAGTGCCACTGGTTCTTGTAAACCGTATTTCTTCACGATACGTATAAAACGCAGCATCCGGAATCGCGAAAGAAGAATTCGGAAAAAATTCGACTGCGGCATACCCCCAGTTCAAATAGCCAAAGAGGACAATCTATCCATCGAGGAAATTGCCCGCATTATCGCAAATACTCAGGATGTTTAACTACACTATTATGCAAGCCACAGAGTAAGCACACCCCTCTCCCTTCCCCCTCTTACGAGCGCAACCGCTACAAAACACTTTAATCGCCCTATCTAAAGATCCTCCTGATTACTTCTTCTTTTACTTATCTCTCTTCAAAAGTTTTTATAGGCACGAAGCGTAAGCGTAGTGCCGGTGAATTGCTTTCTATGTTTCCTTTGGCTTGCATAATATGTTAGTAAATATACAATCAATATGGAGGGGGATATGCTTGATCAAAACCATCGTCATGCCAGGAATCTGATCTTCTCGCGCCATGAGCTGTTGCGCTATCTTATGGGTTTAGAGGCAATTGAGTGCGAACAGATCCTTATAAAGAAAAGTTCTGCCAAGGCTCCAGCTCGCTATTTGTTCATTGTAAAAAGTGAGCCGTGCTGTGATAAGGTTAGAAGAGAGTTTTTCGGTCTGACGCGCTTACGTGAAGCGCTAGAAGAGCTTCAGGTGGACTTTAGAAGAAACAAGGGGCTTTGGGTACCTGAGATGGCTGACCCTGAAGAGGGCGATTGCCAAGTGAACGTGTCTGCTTCTGTGGCATGGAATACCATGGCCGTTTCTGTGCCTGAAATTCTTGATTATGCCAGAGATGATGAGCGCGAAGCTGTTCTTGCCCAGATGAAGAAACTTTCCTGCAGTTCTGTCAAGCTCTGTAGGAAAGCAGGTAAAGCTTACCGTGTTGCCGTGCGCAACGACACGGACGGGCGCAGAGTATCGTCTCTGCATGAATTTGCGGTTATTTTAGGAGACAGTATCCCCCTTAATCTGCCCGCAAATCGAGTTCGCGCCAAGCGCAGTGACGCCTGGCGCGGCGTTGAAGAGCCTTTGTTCCTCTTCAGTGGTATAAGGGACAGGGTGTGGCTGGTGTATCCCGATATTCCGGAATAGGTCTGAGCGGTGCATTAAAAAGCCTGTCATAGTTTATACCGCTCAAAAGCAGTCCTATACTCAATACTGCACATTTCGTCAGCCCGGTAGTATTCTTTCAAGAGCGCCATTTCCTCATCAACGCGCTCCTCGGAGATCTCTTTCCACCAGTGCTTTGAATGACCGTTATCTCCGTTATCCCACCGATAACCGTTTTCTTTCAGTGTGTCCTTTATTTCAAAAGGAGCTCCGAAAGCATGCACTACTGCAGTGCGCTTTCGCGCTGTATCCAACAATGAGACAAACGCCTCTGGCAAAACGTGGAGCAACCAGGTAATAGCCAGACAGTCAATCAGCGCCCGATGTGCGTTGTAAAAATAGCCCGTCCGATATACCAAATAGTCCAGTTTGTGACTGTTAAGCCCCATCGCATTCCAGTCAATCTCACGTAGAGAGCAGCACCAGGGTTTGTCTTTGGCTGCGGGGAATCTTCTTTCTACCAGAGGACGATCAAAGCCGGCACCATGGGCACAGATAAGATCGGCATCATGGAGCCACTTTTCTACCTCATCATCATTAAATTGTTTGCCTGTAAGCATATCATCGGTGATACCGGTTATTTCGATAATCTCAGGCTTTAGGGGTTCTTTGGGGTCTTCGAATTCGCTGTAACAGGCTTCGACAGATGTAATTCTGGTTTCGCCAAAGCTGTAGCGTATTTTTGCCATCCCCAACTCAATTATTTTGTCGTGCTGCCGGTCGAGACCGGTTGACTCCACATCAATGACAAGGATAGTTCTCTCATCACCTACTGGGGCTGACAACTTATGGGGGAACTCTTCTCCCTCCCGGGTGATCGGAATTCGCTCTACTAGCTGGAAGTCCTCTGGATGGGCACGGTATTCTTCTGTTCTGCTTAAGTCTATTGGCCCTGGGTGTGGAGACGCCTTAAAAGTCATTTTTTTACTCCTATCTCTTCCGGTTCCGGCGATTCAACAGCTAGAGATTTTTAGCGAACTACATTGAAGCTCAGTGAAGGTCTTGTGGATCAGAGTAGATG
>JAIVHC010000076.1 GCA_020201305.1 Geobacteraceae bacterium | reverse complement strand
CAATATGCCCAACATGGATGGCATCGAATTCCTGCGCCAGAAAAAGGAGCTCGATGCTATCAAGGACATCCCGGTAGTTATGATCACTACCGAGGGCGGGGCGGATATTATCGGAGAGGCAAAATCACTGGGTGCCAAGGGCAGTGTTAAAAAACCGTTCAAGCCCGACACCATCAACGAAGTTCTGGGTGACCTCATTTAACCTAATCATTCCCTGCACCTGCTTACGTTAATCGCCCTATGATTACAGGCAGGTGCAGAATTTACTTTGGCCCAGGAGACCTTCTGTGGATTTACAAAAAAACATCACCGATGCAACAACTGAAATCTTTGAAACAATGATCATGGTCGACATTAATGCGGGTGATCCCATACTGGAAAAAATAAACAATTTTAAATGTTCAGTTTCAGGGGTCATCGGTCTTGCCGGCTCCTGTAAGGGAATGCTGGCCATCCACCTGCCGGATAAAGTAGCCATGTCTATAACCGGGAGTTTTTTGGGTATGGACGTCACTGAGGTTGACGATGATGTAACCGATGCCATTGGGGAGCTGGCCAATATGGTAGCGGGCAACATAAAAATGATTCTCGATGAGGCGGGCAACAATGTAACTGTTTCCATTCCATCCTGTGTTCACGGGGAAGAATACTCGATGGACACCGTATCAGATTCTCAACGGGTGGTGATTCCGTTTAACATTGAAAGTGGGCGGTTTCTGGTGGAACTCCAGATAAAGAACTGATCAATACAATACAGCCGCCCCCCTGAAACCCCGACATGCAAGGCTAAAAGATGCTCCAGGGGCAGATAACAGGAGTTCATATTGGAAACAGATCTGCAACAACAGATAATCGATGCAACCCAGGATGTATTCGATACCATGTTAATGTTGCCCATCACCTCAGGTGTGGCACTCTCGGACAAAGTGTATCAGTTTAAGGACAGTGTTTCCGGAATGCTCGGATTTTCCGGCGATATCCAGGGTATGCTCACTATTCACTGCCCTCAGCAGGTAGCCTTCGGCATAACAGAGCAACTCCTGGGCATGAGTGTTGAAAGTGTAGACGAAGATGTGAAGGACACCATCGGAGAAAT
This sequence comes from Geobacteraceae bacterium, assembly GCA_020201305.1. GTDB lineage: Bacteria > Desulfobacterota > Desulfuromonadia > Desulfuromonadales > Desulfuromonadaceae > JAIVHC01. The sequence goes on along the minus strand of JAIVHC010000076.1, from coordinate 3,742 downwards.
GGCAAACATGATTTTGGGGGGAATCAAGGAAACGTTTCTGAGCCAGGGCACCGACATCAGCCTCGCTATCCCCACAGTTATGTCCGGGCGTTCGTATCAGGTAAAAGGGGTCGATTACGCTTCCTGGACTACGGTTCCCTTTTTCCTTGATGATGGCGAATTTCTGGTCGAATTAAAACTCAAAACTCTGAACTAGCGGGTATATTTGTGGCAGATCGAGCAGTCGTTGATCGCGTTTTTAACGCCATTATCGAGCAGGCCTCTGAAGAGGTTGGTGCCCTCCTCGGTGCTACTGTCACCTTTGAAAACCACCAGACCAAGCTCCTGAGCAAGGATCAGATTTTTGAGATAAAACGCAGCCGCGCTGTGCTCAGCACCATGGAGATCAGCGGAGACCAGGAGGGAACAGGTTTTTTAATAACCGACCAGAAAGACTCCATCACTCTGGGCGGCACCCTCATCATGCTCCCTCCGGATCAGATAGAAGAAAACTGCCAACAGCGGACCTTTGAAGGTGAAGCCGCAGATGCCTTCGGTGAGGTAGCCAACATCATCGCCGGGGTATACACTTCCATTTTTCTGGATATGTATCCGGAAAACCTCCATTTCAAACGCACCGACGTAGATGAATTTCTCCCTGCCAGGCTCGACCCGGCTGCAGATCTCCCCTTCCCTCCGGGAGAATATTTCTACTCCAGCTGTACGATAACCCTCGAAGAACATAATATGGGAATGCTCGAGGCCATTATTCCAGCTGAGATCCTTGGTCTGGCAGCATCTGCACAAGATACTGAAGAGCAACAAACTCCGGAACAACCAGCAGAGGGACAAAACACCTCTGGAGAAGATTCTGCCCCAGACAGTGAAGAAAGCCGTGTTCCGCAGGCTCCCGAAAGTGATATCCCTCCAGAGTCTGACGAAACGTCTGCTGAAGGTACCACTGCGACTGAACCACCGAAATCCAAAGAAGAGCCTGCCGAGGCTTCGCAAGAGGAATCTGCACCAGAGGAGAAGTTCGTAGATCTTTCCGTAGCGGATCGAGTCCTCAAGGCTTCCCTGGAGCAATGCGCCGAGGAGATCGGTGGATTGATCGGGATTGACGTGGAACTAAGCAGCCTGAATACCGGGTACATCTCCAAGGAAGAATACTTCTCCAAGCCTGGTCCAAAGTCCACCGCAACAGAAATGCTGGTGAACGGGGATCAGGACGGCGTCTCTTACTTTATTGTTAATCTGAAAGATTCCATCTACTTTGGCGGCACCCTGGTGATGCTACCCGAAGATGAACTCGCCAACCGAATGCGCTCAGGTGAGCTCGATGGGGAAATTGAAGACGCCTACGGTGAAGTGGCAAATATCATCAGCGGCGGGATTGTGCAAAACTTTGATGAAATGTTCCCGCGCAAATTTCACGTCAAAAAGGGCAACGTAGAGGCATTCACCCCCACCAAGGTGATGGTGGAAGATCCGAAACCGTTTCCTGATGGTGAATACTACAGTGTCAGCGCGAGCATGGACTGCGACACCCACGATCTCGGACGTCTCACATATCTTGTTCCTGTAGAGCTATTGCATATCCCCCCCCGCCCGGCACAGAGCGGCTGGGGAGACAGCACCGCCGCCGATGAAGCAGCGCCTCCAGGCAAAGAGAGCAAAACACAAGCGGAACATAAGGAGCACAAGAAACCCGCCCCTGATGCTACTGCTGGGCAAAAAACCAAAGCAGCTTCAACAGAGAGCGCAACAGAAACTGATCCTCAGGAGGTGCCCAAAGAAGCGGTTGTAGCGGTAGTATACAAAGACAGTGCCTCCGCTGATCCATATACTGAAGTGCTGAACGAATGTGGCCACACTGCTGCTCCTCTTGCAGCGAATCAAAGCTTTAATTCCCTGCGCAAAAACAAGGTGTGCGGTTCTCTTCTCATAATCGACAAAATTGATGACGATGCTTTTGCCCTGATAATAAAAATACGCTCCGAAACTCCGTCCGATCAGCCCCTTACCCCACCCCTGCCACTGCCGCAGAAATACGGGAGAAGGTTGAGCATAACCTGAAAATTTCTTGCTAATACTTCTGTAAATAGCCACAATACATACCTACTCTCAACTAACCAGATGTACGCATAAAGTGGAATACCGTTGGCCGAATCAATTGTGCTAGATATTGACAATTCTATTGACCCTCAGTTGCTTGACTATCTAAAGCAGGAGCTCGGGGTGAATCTGCATGTAGTTCACTCAACTGCGCAAGCGCAGGAGGCAGTGCGACGCCACAGGATCAAGCTGTTTTTTTGTCCTGTAGTTTCCAACCCACTTGAAAGTGCAACCCTGCTCAAAGCTATCAGAACAAAGTCTCCCACTACCATAACTCTGCTGGTGGTGCCGCAGAACACCAGGGCTTCAATCCGCGAAATGCTCCAGATCGGGGCGCACTTTTATCTGCACACTCCATGCAGTAATGCGGAAGTTACAGAGATAATCGCACGCGCGGAACAGCAATACGGTGCCGCAAACAACGCCGATGAAGAAACGCAGAACCAGCTCGTGACGTTCCCGGAGATTATCGGCCAAACTGCGGAGATGGAAAAACTCTTCGACATGATTCGACTCCTCGCCGATGACAGCGACAGCACCATCCTGATCCAGGGTGAAAGCGGTACGGGCAAAGAATTAGTGGCAAAAGCGGTGCACAACAACAGCCCGAGACGCCACAAAAACTTTGTCCCCATCAACTGCGCGGCCATACCCGAAGAACTGCTGGAAAGTGAACTTTTCGGACATGAAAAAGGGTCATTCACCGGTGCTACCGCAAGCAAAAAAGGCCGTCTTCATCACGCCGAGGGAGGGACGCTGTTCCTGGATGAAATAGGAGACATGAAGCCTCTTCTGCAGGCCAAGATACTGCGAGTGATTCAGGAAAAGGAATTCGAACCAGTTGGAAGTGTTAGAAGTGTAAACGTGGATGTACGCATTGTCGCCGCAACCCACCGTAACCTGGAAGAAGCTATAAAAAAAGGCACCTTCCGCGAGGATCTGTACTACCGCCTCAACGTTGTCCCCCTGCATATTCCGCCACTGCATCGGCGTCGCGAAGACATACCCTTATTGCTTGAAACATTTGCCCAGCGCTTTTGCACCAACAAAAGACGTACCTTATTCAGCTTTGCGAAAAGTACCGTAGAGTGCCTGCAGCATTACTCCTGGCCCGGCAACGTACGTGAACTCGAAAATCTGGTGCAGCGATTGTCTATCCTGCATAGCGGTAAAACGGTATTCCCGGAAGATCTCCCGGAGAAATATCTCTATGAAGAGCCGGAAGACTCTCCAGATCCAGGATCCCACTGCACGAAAACCGACTTCAACACCCAGGTAAGTGAATTTGAGGATCGCCTGATCCTCCAGGCTCTTATGAAAACCGGAGGCAACAAAAAAGAAGCCGCTGAGTTGCTGAACCTTAAACGCACAACTCTGCTGGAAAAAATAAAAAAGAAACAACTCGGCAGAAATCCGGACAAATAGAGCAATCGACGCGCTTATTTGATGAAAAATGGAAGAAATTGATCCGGCTCAAATCAATTATCACCCCTTCTTGCCATGCTTCAGAAATGATGACATCACACACTGATTTGAGCCCAAAAGAAAAAAAGGATTTGAAAATCCTGGCGTGGTTTACCTCCGTCTATTGCAAGGATCATCATACCGAACCGCGCCAGAAGTTGGACAAACTCACACATGAACTTCC
>JAIVHC010000075.1 GCA_020201305.1 Geobacteraceae bacterium | reverse complement strand
GTATAGCGGTGGAGATGGGTGTGGTGGGGCTCATGAACATCCAGTACGCCATTGCCGACAACAAGGTGTACATCATCGAAGCCAACCCGCGCGCGAGCCGCACTGTCCCTCTGGTATCCAAGGTGTGCAATATCCCCATGCCCAAGATTGCAGTGGAACTGATGCTGGGCAAAAAACTCGCCGACCTGGGTCTGAAACGCCGCAACATCACCCACTTCGGGGTCAAAGAGGCTGTATTCCCCTTCAATATGTTCCCGGAAGTGGACCCGGTCCTCGGGCCGGAGATGCGCTCCACGGGCGAGGTGCTGGGTCTCGCGGACAACTACGGCCTCGCGTTCTTCAAAGCCCAGGATGCGGCCAACGGGCGCCTGCCCCAGGAGGGCAGAGTACTCATCACAGTCGCCGAGGCGGACAAACCCGGAGCCCTGGATGCAGCGCGCCAGTTCAGTGCCCTTGGCTTCGCCCTGGTGGCAACAGGGGGAACTGCCGCCTATCTGAAGGATAACGGCCTGGAGGCAGATACCATCCTCAAGCTTCACGAGGGGCGTCCCAATATCACCGATGCCATCACCAACGGCGAGATTCAACTCGTGGTGAACACTCCGGCCGGACGCCTGAGCACCCACGATGACTCCTACATCCGTAAAGCAGCAATCAAGTACAAAGTCCCCTACATGACCACCACTGCAGCTGCAATGGCTGCCGCTAACGGTATAGAAGCCCGGCGCAACGGTAAAGGGGAAGTGCGCAGCCTGCAGGAGTACCACAAGAATATAATCTGATCCTGCACCTTTCTGCTCCATCCTGACCCTTCCCCTATCACTGGGGGAGGGATTTCTGACGCTAGGAGATCTTCACCATGTCTGTAACCCTGAACTGGCCACAACTCCTCTCGACCCAGCGCATGGAGAAGCCGGGCGAAACAGCGCCCGTTTCCGCGCCCTTTGATAGCGCGGAGCGCAACACCTTTGAAGCGGACTATGATCGCGTGGTGTTCAGCGAACCGTTCCGGCGTCTGGCAAAGAAAACTCAGGTTCACCCTCTTGCCCCCAATGATCACATTCACAACCGCCTTACCCACTCCATCGAAGTCGCGAGTGTGGGGCGTTCCATCGCGAAAAAGGTACAGTACTTTCTCCAGGAGCAGCACCCCGAACACAGTGAATTGTTCCAGGCCGTCCCCATGATAGTCCAGGTAGGCTGTCTAACCCACGACATCGGCAATCCCCCTTTCGGGCACGCAGGAGAATACGCAATCCGTGAGTGGATGGACGCGCATCTGGAGATGATCTGCCCGGAGCACGTGTCTGACGCCACACGCCAGGATCTGCTTTTATTCGAGGGCAATGCGCAGGGATTCCGCCTCGCGTCTCGCGCGGATAACCCGTGCAGCGGATATATGCGCCTCACCTTCGCGTCTCTGGGAAGCATGATCAAGTACCCATGGACCAGCACCGATACGCGCGCGACCGAAAGCAAGAAATTTTCCGTATTTGCAAGTGAAGAAGCCATCTTTACCCGTATGGCGGATACCATGGGGCTGGCATGCGCGGGTGGAGGAGTGGTGCGCCATCCCCTATCATTTCTGACCGAAGCCGCAGATGACATCTGCTACCGCATGCTCGATATGGAGGATGCGGTATCGATGCGGATCTTCCCGGAGCAGCCGGTAAAGGAGCTGTTTTTAAAGCTCGCCGGGCTGGAAGGGAGAACCGACCTCCCCATTTCCAAGGCAAGGGGCCTGGCGATTGCAGCACTCATTAATGAATCCCTGCGCGTCTTCTGCAAGCACTATCCTGCCATCATGACTGGAGAGCACACGCGCGACCTGAAGGGGGATTTTTCTACCCGTTTTGACGAAGGGTTTGCCGAGATTGCAGAGATGTATACGGAGATTTTCTCGCATCGCGCCAAGTTGCGCTACGAGCTGGGGGCATACAAGATGGTGGGACGCATCATCAAGGCGTTCTCCCTCGCGTTGCAGTCGCTGTGCAAGCATCAGAACTATGCTGCCACCCCATTCATCTCCCGCAAGTGCCTCGATCTGGCCTGGGATACTGCCTACATTGAAGCACACCGGAAGCAATCCTACGAATGGTGGCTGCGCCAGGCGTTTGATTTTGTCTCCGGACTTACGGATAACTACGCCATCCAGATCTCCAGCGAAATCGAGGGGATTCTTACCGCATGAGGTCAAACACTGCAGCGCAGCATAACCGGGGACAGAAACGCTGGGTTGTGGTTACCGGCGCCTCGGGCGGGATTGGCGCAAACATCTCAGCACATCTGCTGGAGCAGGGATTCAGTGTTATCGGGACTGCCACAACTCTGGCGGGGCTGGAGGGATTGACACAGAAGGATTTTCATCCTCTGGAGCTGGATCTTGCGAATGCGGACTCGGTGCAGGATAGTGCGACACAGATTCTGAAGATGTGTAGCAATGATCTGTTCTGCCTTATCAACAATGCCGCGTATGCCCAACCGGGAGCGGTGGAAGATCTGAGCCGCTCCCGGCTCGAACAGCAATTTGCGGTAAATGTATTCGGCACCCATCAGCTCACCACCCTCCTGCTTCCGGCGCTGCATAATGGCGCAGGCGGGCGTCTCATCAATATCAGCTCCATTCTGGGGCTGGTGGCGTTCCCGTGGCAGGGAGCCTACAACGCAAGCAAATTTGCCCTTGAAGGACTTACGGACACCCTGCGTCTGGAGCTTGCCGGTTCATCGGTACAGGTGAGCAGCATAGAGCCGGGACCCATCCGCAGCAAATTCCGCACCCGCGCCCTGGATGAATTCAAACGCGGCATCGATGCGCAGCAGAGCCGCCACGCTGAGAGCTACGCACGCGTAAGTGCGTATTATGCCGCAACAGAGCATCCTACCCCCTTTACCGCCGCGCCGGATGCGGTATGGAAGCGGGTGGAGCATGCCCTCCACAGCCGAAGACCCAAACCCAGATATCTGGTAACATTCCCCGCCTATGCACCGGTCACATCGAGCACTTCTCCGGTAAAGTAAAGCCCTGGCACCTGGCGCGCTTCCATAGTTTTCGACGAAATGGCGTTGCAGTCAACTCCGCCGCGCGTAACCTCGGCAGTCCGATAGCCTTCGGTGCCGTTCGGTTTGAGCTGCCACTGCTGCAAAGCTTCAACAACCTTAAAAAACTGCTGATCGGTCAGGCTGCGCAGCGCTGTCTCAAGGAGCGCTTCATCCACACGGCTCGCCAGCAGCCGCTTCGGCAACCATTGGGCGAGGATCGATTTTAACTGCTTCTGTGGTCGCTGCTGCTTCGCCTCCTGTAACCGGGTGAACAGGTCGACATCGGGCAACAGATCAATGCTGATCCTTTGTCCCGGTTGCCAGTAGTTGGAGATCTGCAGAATCACCGGGCCACTCAAACCGCGATGGGTAAAGAGCATATTTTCGCAAAAACAGTGTGCGCCGATAGCGACCCGGCTGCGCACGGCGATACCTGACAAAGCGGAGAGCTGTTGCCTATGCTCCGGCTGCAGGGTAAAGGGAACCAGTCCGGCAGAGGTTTGTATAGTAGGCAAGCCGAACTGCTGCGCCAGACGATAGCCGAAGGGAGACGCACCGGCGGCGGGTATAGACAGGCCACCGGTGGCAACAACCAGCGAGGTTGCAGTGATCCCACCCTGACGGGTTGCGAGCTGAAAACCATCCTCCCTGCGTTCAACCTTATCGATCTCACAGCGAAGTTTAAATTCCACCCCCGCTGTTTTGCATTCGGCAAGCAGCATGTCGAGGATATCGCTGGAACTCTCATCACAGAACAGTTGCCCGTGCTCGCGCGCGTGAAAGCGGATACTATGCCGCTTGATCAGCTCGAGAAAATCCCACTGGGTAAAGCGGCTGAGCGCTGATTTGCAGAAATGCGGATTTTGCGAAAGGAAGTTGTCCCCATCCACCGAATAGTTGGTAAAATTGCAGCGCCCGCCCCCGGCCATGAGGATTTTGCGCCCCGGCTGCTCGCCATGGTCGACCACCAGCACGCGTCGCTGCCGCTTGCCCGCTTCGATGGCACACATCAATCCCGATGCCCCGGCCCCGATGATGACCACATCGTAACGACCAGGTTCAACAGACATCAGGGATCTCGTACTTACAGATGCCCGCAGCGTGAGAACTTTTTGCCGTCTGCAACAGCAGGGCATGATCGTTTTCCAACGTTGTAATAATCTGCCCAAGCAGGTCTGCCTTGTTCATGATACTCCACATTTTAAAAGGGATTTATCGCTAAACCTTGCTTTATCGCAACAGGTTTTGTAAAAATGATCCTTATGCATACTTCTACCATTTTAGTCGCCGCTATTTGGGGCGCAATCGCAGGCCTACTCGTCATCCACACCTTAG
>JAIVHC010000074.1 GCA_020201305.1 Geobacteraceae bacterium | reverse complement strand
GCATGCAACGTCTCTACAAAAACAATCACGCGCCTTGCATTTGACGCTTTTTGCTTAGCCATCTAATTTTGTGCTTTCTGCGAAAGCATCACTAAAAATCAGTATCACACGCGAAATCACTTGACGGCATAAAATATATGACTAAAATGAAATCTATTATCATAATCAAAGAGAGGTGTCCCCTATGCTCTGCTCCCTGAGACAGTTGCAACTTTATGACAAAGCCCGCATCACCAGTATCAGTGCCGATGGCGAACTGGGGCGACGTATCCGCGATATGGGCCTGGTTACCGGTACCGAGATTGAAATTGTGGGACGTGCGCCCCTGAAAGATCCGGTAGCCGTACGCCTGCGTGGTTTCACCCTGACTCTGCGCAACAACGAAGCCGATCACATCAAGGTAGAAAAGCTGGAGTCCAACCCATGAACAAACACTATCTGGCTTTTGCCGGAAACCCCAACGCCGGCAAAACAACCCTGTTCAACGCCATCACCGGTGCACATCAGCATGTAGGCAACTACCCCGGCATCACCGTGGATCGCAAAGAGGGATCCACCACCCTGGAGGATTCCCGGATCGACATTGTGGATCTTCCGGGATGTTACTCCCTCACGGCATACACCCAGGAAGAACTCGTGGCACGCCAGGTTCTGGTGGATGAGCGTCCCGGGCTGGTGGTTAATGTAGTGGATGCCACCAAGCTCGAACGCCATCTGTATCTGACTATGCAGTTCCTGGAGCTCGGGGTTCCGGTAATGCTCGCCCTCAACATGATGGACGATGTGCGCAGCAAGGGGATCCAGATCAATGTCCCCCAACTGCAGAAGGATCTGGGGTGTCCCGCCGTGGGTACGGTGGCGCGCACCGGTGCAGGCAAGGAGGAACTACTGCGTACCGCAGTGGATTACGCCCAACAGCGCAACGGGGAATGGCGTCCGCTGGAGATCTCCTATGGTCCCGATATTGATCCTTTAATGGATCGTTTAGGGGCACGCATTGAAGAGACCGGCCTGCTGCACGAGAAGTATCCGCCCCGCTGGGTGGCACTGAAATATACAGAAGGTGACGACAGCATAATCGAACAGGGTCGCAGTATTAATCCCCTTCTTTCAGAACAGATGGAAGCAGATGTTCAGACCCTGCGCGACCACTGCCTGAAGACCCTCAACACCTTTCCCGAAGCGATCATTGCCGATTATCGCTATGGCTTTATCCATGCCTTGCTGAAGAAAAGTGTAATAGCAACCCAGCCACAATCCGCGCGCCTGGATCTGACCGACAAGCTTGACCAGGTATTGACCCACAAGCTTGGTGGGCCGGTACTGATGCTTGCCCTGCTGTATGCCATGTTCCATGTCACCTTCACCCTGGGCGAATATCCCATGGAGTTGACGCACAACTTCTTTGCGCTCCTTGCGGATGGCGCAGCAGCGATACTGCCGGACGGAGTCTTCCAGTCGCTCATTGTCTCCGGCATTATCGACGGCGTAGGTGGAGTGCTGGGCTTTGTCCCTCTGATCATGATTATGTTCATCATCATCGCGTTTCTCGAGGATTCGGGCTACATGGCACGTATGGCGTATATGCTCGATAAGGTGTTCCGCAGCTTCGGCCTCCACGGCAGCTCGGTAATGCCGTTTATCATCTCCGGCGGTATCGCCGGCGGCTGTGCCGTACCCGGGGTGATGGCAGCACGCACCCTGCGCAGCCCCAAAGAGAAGCTCGCCACCATCATCACCGCACCGTTCATGCCGTGTGGTGCCAAGATCCCGGTTTTTCTCCTCCTGATCGGGGCCTTCTTCTCCGAGCACCGTGCTGCGGTAATGTTCAGCATAACCCTGGGGGCATGGGTTATGGCTCTGCTTGTGGCTAGGGTTTTACGCTCAACTTTAATCCGGGGCGAATCCACTCCGTTTGTAATGGAGCTCCCCCCGTATCGACTCCCTACCATACAGGGGGTGCTGATCCACATGTGGGAGCGCACCTGGGAATACATCAAAAAGGCGGGTACCGTAGTGCTGGCTATATCCATCCTCATCTGGGCCGCCATGACCTTTCCCGGTCTGGATCAGGAAACGGAGCAGAAATTCGCCGCGCAGCAGGTGGCGCTCGAACAACAGCTGGAAGCCACTTCCAGCCAGACCCGGCAGGAGCAGCTGCAGATGCAGCTTGAAAAACTCGAACGCAAACAAGGTCTTACCGCCCTGAAGAACTCCATCGCGGGGCGCTTGGGGCAGATGCTCGAACCTATCTCGGAGCTCGCGGGTTTCAACTGGCGCACCAATATTGCCCTGATCGGCGGAGTAGCGGCGAAAGAGGTTATTGTATCCACCCTGGGTACCGCATACTCCCTCGGAGATGTTGATGCAGATAACAGCGAGAGCCTCATGAGCCGGATGCAGAAAGACGAAGACTGGAACCGCGCCACTGCCATCAGCGCGATTATTTTCGTTCTTCTCTACGCCCCCTGCTTCGTGACCATTGTCGTGATGGCACGCGAATCCAGCTGGGGCTGGGCTATGTTCGCCCTCGTATTCAATACCGCCCTGGCCTTCGGCCTCGCATGTGCGGCTTATCAAATCGCTACAGCCATGGTGTAATGCCACAGAAAGGCGACAAATACAGAGCAAAATGCTCCGGATTAGGGCCGGATTTTTTTCTAGACATGGAAAACAAACCATGTATATTGATGCCTGACTAATAAACAGGAGGCCTACATACGGGCCTCTGATGGGAACCCTAAACAAGGAGGAACAACAATGGCTCACGTAATTAATGACGATTGCACCAGCTGTGGTGCATGTGTAGATTCCTGCCCCGTAGATGCTATTTCTGAGGGCGATGACAAGTACGTAATCGATGCTGACACTTGCACTGACTGCGGTGCTTGCGTTGACACCTGCCCCGTAGGTGCCATCGAGGAAGCCTAAGCTACACAGGACTTTCGAATTAAAAGGCAGGATCTCGTTCGAGTTCCTGCCTTTTTTATTTGATGGCGTCGCAAAAACTCACCAACTGCTGCGTTGCTGTGATTATCTCGCTGCTTCGACGTACATAAGTACGTCTCATTTCTCGACAATCACGCGCCTTGCATTTGGCGCTTTTTGCTTAGCCATCCAATCTTGTGCTTTCTGCGAAAGCATCTTATTTGCCTTTGGTCGCACAACAATCCTCTCGCCTGCTTTAGCT